>JASLGJ010000319.1 GCA_030150085.1 Candidatus Elarobacter sp.
GGTGAAGGCGACCCGGTAGCCGGCCGCCGCCAGCGCGCGGGCGACGCCCCGGCCCAAGCCCGCGGCCGCGCCGGTCACCAAGGCCAGGCGGGCGGGCCGGCGGTCCGGAGACTCGATCTGCGCGGGCACGGCCTGTGGTGAGACGCCGAGCGCGCCGGGCCCTGCCCGGCGCGCTCGGGACGGGGTCAGCGAACCGTGAGCGTCTCCTGGACCGGGGTGCCCGAGGAGCCGGTGCGCGGGTCGGTCGCCAGGATCGCGAGCACGAGCTGGCTGCCCGAAGCCGCGCCGATGTTCACCTGCTGGCTGAAGAGGCCGTTGCCGTCGGCGGTCACGTTGTAGGTCGCGCTGTTGTTCGCGGTGCCCGCGCCCAGCAGCGTGCCGATGATCCCGCCCAGCGTGGTGGTCCGGCCGTTGGCATTGCCGACGCCGACCTGGATCGTGACCCGCGCGCCCGGCGTGGTCCGCCCGGACACGACGAACTGGTTGCCCACCGTGGCGCCCTCGCCCGGCCGGACGTTGCTGATCTCGCCGGCGAGCGCGGTCGAGGTGCCCGACGTGAAGGCCCAGCTCCGGTTGAACGAGCCGCCCCGGTTGTCGGTCCCCGAGACGTTCACCGTGTGGCGACCCGGCTGCAGGGGCGAGCGGGGGGCGTACAGGATGCCGGTCGTCGAGCGGGTCGACTCGTTGGTCACGTCGAGCCCGTCGACGGTGACGTGGACGGTGTTGGGGTCGACCGTGCCGCCGCCGAAGGTCGCCTCGATCGTCGGCCGGCGCGAGGTCACCTCGGCGCCGCGCGCCGGGGTCACGGTCGCCAGCGTGATCGCGCCGCCGCCGCGCCCGGCCTGGGGCACGGGGGTGATCGTCTGGCCCGCCGGGGCGGTGTTGCCCCCGCCGTTGGTGCCCAGCGCGACGATGTTGTTCGCACCGTCGAAGTTGACGGTCGCGCCGAGGGCCTGCGAGACGAAGCGCAGCGGGACGTAGGTCGAGGCGCCGATGATGAACGGCGCCACGTCGAGGGTCTGCTGCTGCCCGTCGACCGTGGCGGCCTGCGAGTTGATGTGCAGGCTGACCGTGTGGCCGCGGCCGGTGGCGTTGATCGTGCCGTTGGCGTAGACGACGGTCGCGCCCAGGTTTTCGAACACCCCGCGCAGCGGGACGAAGACGCGCCCGGCCCGCTCGGTCGGGGCGGGGTTGAGGGTCAGGGGATTGCCGTTGAGGGTGACGCTGACCGGCCCGGCGGCGAGCGCGGGGAGCGCGGCCGACGAAGCCAGCAGGGCCGTCGCGGCGAGCGCGGACAGGTGTCGCGTGGTGGTAGAAGCCATGAGTACGAGAACCTCCGGAGCGAGTTGCCGGAGGTTCCCTTACCCGTTCTCAGGCATTTCTCAGACTAAGGCTAGTCGCCCATCGCTCCGGCCGGGAGGCGAGGCCGGATGGCCTCGTCGTCGACCGCGGCCCGCTCGGCCCGGCGGGCGCGCCGGTCGGCGAACCAGCCCGAGACCCGGCCCACGGTCAGGTACACCGTCGGGACGAGGAACAGGGTCAGGAAGAGCGAGCTGAGCAGGCCGCCGATCAGCACGATACCCATCGACATGCGGATCTCGCCCCCCTCGGTGTGGCCCGTGGCGAGCGGCAGCATGCCGAACACCATCGCCGCGGTCGTCATGACGATCGGGCGCAGGCGCGTGCCGCCGGCCGTCACCAGCGCCTCGCCGTAGGTCAGGCCGCGCTTGCGCAGGGTGTTCGCGTAGTCCACCAGCAGGATGCCGTTCTTGGCGACGAGGCCGAAGAGCATGATGATCCCGATCGCCGAGAACAGGTTGATCGTCTGCCCGCTCAGCGCGAGCGCGAGCAGCGCGCCGATCAGCGCGACCGGGATCGAGAACATGATCACGAACGGCGTCAGGAACGAGCCGTACAGCACGACCATCAGCATGTAGATCAGCGCGAACGAGGTCACCAGCGCGAACGCCATGCTCTGGACGAACTCCATGAAGAACTGCGAGTCGCCCTGGGTCGCGAGCTGCACGCCCGCCGGGAGGAAGCCCGGCACCGCGAGCTGCTGGTTGACCTTGCCGATGATGTCGCCCAGCGTCGCGCCCTTCGAGCGGTCGAGGTCGCCCGTGACGCGCACCACGCGCTGGCGGTCGACGTGCTCGATCTTGGTCGGCGCGCGGTCCTCGACGAACGTCGCGACCGAGGCCAGCGGCACGAACGAGCCGTCGGTGGCGCGCACCGGGATGCGCTTGATCTGGTCGATCTCGTTCTTCTGCGCGATCGGGTACTGCACCCGAACGTCCACCAGGCCGTTCCAGGTGCGGATCTTGGTCGCCACCGCGCCGCCCACCGCGACGCGCGCCGCGGTCGCGGCCGCGCCGGGCGAGACGCCCAGCTCCGCCGCGCGGGCCGGGTCGATCTTCACGGTCAGGTGCGGAGCGGCCGTCTCGGCGCCGGTCTGCACGTTGACCGTGCCGGGAATCGAGCGCACGAACGCGGCCAGCTTGTCGGCGGCCTGGTCGATCGCGCCGTCGGGACCCGAGAGCGTGTACGAGATCGGCGAGCCGCTGCCGCCGCCGCCGCGCGACGAGACGGTCACCAGCGCGCCCTTGGCCAGCGGCGGGGCGACCTTGCGCAGCTGCTCGATCAGGTCGTCCTCGGAGCGGCGGTGGTCCTTCTGCAGCGTGACGTTCACGCGCCCGACGAACCCGCCGTTGGTCGAGCCCCAGCCCGAAGGCTTCATGCCGCTCGTGCTGCGCACGGTGTCGACGAACGGCAGCTTCAGCGCGGCGCTGTCGATGCGGTCGATCGCGGCCTGGGTGGTGCCCAGCGGCGTGCCGGTCGGGAAGGTCAGGATCATCGAGACCTGGCCCTGCTTCTCGTCGGGCACGAACTCGCTCTGCACGCCGTGGTTGGTCAGCACGATCAGCATCAGCCCGCCCGCGGTCGCCAGGCAGACCAGGGCCGAGGCGACGGTCGCGCCGGCGTGCATGCCGGTGATGCGGATGCCGCTCAGCCCGCGCCCGCGCAGGCTCAAGCTGCGCCCGCGCAGCAGCCGGCCCAGGCCGAAGCCCCAGACCAGCGCCACGACCGCGAGCACCACGTCGACCGCGGCCGCGCCCTGCATGGCCTGCTTGCCGGCGGCCAGGGTGAGCGAGTTGAGCACCAGCAGGAAGCTCAGCCAGAAGGTCATCCAGCGGTGGCGCAGCGCGAGCGGCAGGGCGCGGTCGCGGTACCACGCGGTGAGCCGCTCGAAGCCGGTCTGGAACCAGGCCAGGTAGCGCGGCGGCGCGGCGGAGCGCTTCTTGACCGACCACTTCGCGGCCAGCACCGGGGTCAGCGTGAACGAGACGAAGAGCGAGAACAGCGTCGCCACGGTGACGACGATGCCGAACTCCTTCATGTACTCGCCCACGAACCCGCTCAGGAACGCCAGCGGCAGGAACACCACCACGTCGACCAGGGTGATCGCGATCGCCGCGCCGCCGATCTCGGTCCGCCCGCTGATCGCCGCGTCGGCCGGCGCCTGTCCCATGTCGCGGTGGCGGGTGATGTTCTCGAGCACCACGATCGAGTCGTCGACCAGGATCCCGATGATCAGCGAGAGCCCCATCAGCGAGACGTTGTCCAGCGTCAGGTTGAGCGCGCGCATGGTGACGAACGTCGCCAGCAGCGAGCACGGGATGGCGACCATCACCACCACCGCGTTGCGCCAGGCGTGCAGGAACAGCATCAGCACCAGCGCGGTCAGGAAGATGCCCTCGAAGAGCGACTGGAACACGCCGTTGAGCGAGGCCTTGGTGTAGTCGGCCGGCGCGAACAGCTCGTGGAACTCGATCTGGGGGTAGCGCGCGGCGAGCTTCTTCATCTCGTCGCGCGCGACTTTGGTCGACGAGAGCTCGTCGGCGGTGATCGTGCGGCTGACGTCGACGACGAGGCCGGGCGAGCCGTTGATGTGCGAGACGCGGCGCTGCTCGGCGTGCCCGTCGACGACGGTCGCGACGTTGCCCACGGTGAGGTACTTCTGCGCGCCGTTGGGAACGGTCAGCGGGATCGCGGCGATCTCTTGCGCGGTGTTGACGTCGGCCCGGATCGAGACGTCGGTCTCGACCGTGGGGCGGTCGATGCGCCCGCCCGGAACGTTGGCGTTGTTGGCCGCGATGGCCGCGAAGATGTCCGCGAGCGAGGCGCCCGTGCCCATCAGGCGGATCGGGTCGGCGTAGACCTCGAACTCGCGCTGCGCGTCGCCGAAGAGCTGCGCGTCGGCCACGTTGGGGATGTGCTTGATCTCGGCCAGCACGCGGTCGTTCATCAGGTCGGCCAGGGCCGGCCCGGTCAGCGTCTTCGAGCCCACCGCGTAGGTCAGGATCGGATCCTCGGCGCCGTTCTTGTAGACGTTGGGCGGGTTGAGATCGGCCGGCATGTAGATGCGCGCGGTGTCGACCCGGCGCTGCACGTCGATCGCCGCGAAGTCGAGGTTGGTCCCGATCTTGAACTGCACCGCGACGACCGCGCTGCCGTCCTGGGCCGTCGCGGTCATGTTGTCGAGGTGCTCGATCCCGTCGAGCTGGTCCTCGATCGGCTTGACGATCAGGCGCTCCATCTCGGCCGGCGAGGCGCCGGGGTAGCCGGCGAACACGATGACGATCGGGAACGCCACGTTGGGCTGAGCGTTCTTGCCGAGCTTGAAGAACGAGGCCGTGCCGAACACCGCCAGCGCGATGAAGAGCATGGCCACGATGATCGGGCGCTGGATGGAAAACCGCGTCAACCACATGGCGTGAGAACCGTCCTCTCGTCGGTTGCCCGGAACTACGACACGGGAGGGGGCGATGTTTCGCCCCCGTCTCCTAAATTTACCGTTGCTCGCCGACGGTCGCCCGCTCGAAGCGAGCAAGCTGCCGCCCGAGCAGAAAAAAGGGCCCGTTCGAAACGGACCCTTTTTCGATATGGTGCGCGAGACTGGACTCGAACCAGCACGAGGTTGCCCCCGCTAGCCCCTCAAGCTAGTGCGTCTACCAATTCCGCCACTCGCGCACGGGGGCTCCGGTCCGCCGCAGCGGCCCGGACAACCAGGAGAGTGTAGGGCATCGGCGCGCCCCGCGCAAGGGGCGGAAAAGGTCAGGCGGCGGGCTTGTCGCCCAGGAGCGCACCGATCTTGTCGTGCAGGCGCTCGAAGCCGCGGTCGCCGGCCTGGCGGTGGACCAGCTTGCCCTCGCGGTCGAAGACGTAGTACGCCGGAACGAACTGGTTCTCGAAGCGCTGGACGAGGGTGTGGTCGTTGTCGATCGCCAGCGGCCAGGTGATGTGCATGGCGTTCTTGGCGTCCTCGGCGACCTTGGCCACGTCGAGCTCCTCGGGGCCGCGCGGCTGGTGGACCGCGATGACCTCCAGGCCGCGCGGGCCGTACTCGGCCTGCCACTTCGCCACTTCCTCGGCGACGTTGTGGCAGATGTAGCAGCTCACCGACCAGAAGTGGACGAGCCGCGGTTTGCCCGCGAGCTCGTCCGGCTTCGGTTCGCCGCCGTTGACCCAGGTCGCGACGCCGTCGAGCGACGGCATGTCGGAGCCCGTGCGAAGCGGCACGGCCGGTTAGGCTCCGACCGTGAGGAGCTGCTTGCCGGGGGTCCAGTCGGCCGGGCACAGCCCGCCGGTCTGGAGCGCCTCGAGGACGCGCAGGGTCTCCTCGGACGAGCGGCCGACGTTGTCGGCCGTCACGACCGCGTAGCGCAGCACGCCGTCGGGATCGATGATGAACAGGCCGCGCTGGGCCGCGCCGCTGGCCTCGTCGAGCACGCCGTACGCGCGGGCGACTTCCTTGGTGAAGTCGGCGACGAGCGGATACTTGGTGCCGGCGATGCCGTTCTTCTCACGGGGCGTGTTGAGCCAGGCCCAGTGCGAGTGGACGCTGTCCGTCGACGCGCCGAGCACCTCGGTGTCGAGGCCCAGGAACTGGTCGTAGTGGTCCGAGAGCGCCGTGATCTCGGTCGGGCACACGAACGTGAAGTCCAGGGGGTAGAAGAAAAAGATCAGCCACTTGCCTCGGTAGTCCGACAAGCTGATCTCTTTGCCGAGATCCTTGGCGCTGGTGGCGCCCTTCGTCGACGGGAGCGTGAACGCGGGAGCGGGCTGACCGACCTTCGCTAACAACTGATATTCCTCCGATACTCTTGCTATGGGAGCGGGTTCTCAGTATAGTGAACACTGAAACTGAGAACCGGTTTCACTCCGCTTCCGGAGGCTACCCCATCCCGAACCCCGTGTCAAGCGACGAACAAGCCCTGCCCCCGAACTACCGGACGGTCCTCGACGTGGTCGAGCAGGCCGGCCCCGGCAGCCACCTCACGGCCCAGGACATCTGGGTGCGGGCCCGCGCGCTCCAGCCGCGGATCGGCTTCGCCACGGTGCACCGCGGGCTGAGCCGCCTGCACGAGCTGGGCGCGGTGATGAAGATCGACGTGCCGGGCGAGGCCTCGGCCGTCTACGAGCCCGCCGCCAGCCCCCACGCGCACTTCCGCTGCACCGCCTGCGGCGAGATCGACGACTTCGACTACGCCGTCCCGGCCGAGACCCGCCGGGCCCTGGCCGAGCGCCACGGCGTCGCGATCGCGAACGAGACCGTGACCTTCAGCGGCCTGTGCAAGAACTGCGGCTGAGCGCCTAAGCCCGGGCGCCGACGGCCATCCCGGCAGCGCCACCGCCGACCGCGTGCCGGCGGTCTTACGGTACGTGAACGAGATCGAGAAGACCGACGCGCAGTGGCGCGAGGAGCTGGGCCCGGAGCGCTACGAGATCCTGCGCCGGGGCGGCACGGAGCGGCCCTTCAGCGGCACGCTCTACCACAACCACGCCGAGGGCACGTACGCCTGCGGGGCCTGCGGCGCGACCCTGTTCTCCTCGGAGACCAAGTACGAGAGCGGGAGCGGCTGGCCGAGCTTCTTCGCCCCCGCCGACCAGAAGAACGTGCGCCTGCTCGAGGACCGCTCGCACGGCATGGTCCGCACCGAGGCCCGCTGCGCGCACTGCGACTCGCACCTGGGCCACGTCTTCGACGACGGTCCCGCCCCGACCGGGCAGCGCTACTGCATGAACTCGCTCTCGCTCGACTTCAAGCCGGCCGACCCGGCCTGACGCCCGCGCCGGACCGGGCTGAACCTTCCCGGCCCGGCCGCCGACGAACCGGCATGGAAGGGCGATGACCGACGCCGACGACCGCCGCCTGCTGGAGCGCATCGCCGCCCGCGACCGGGCCGCGTTCGAGACGTTCTTCCGCGCCCACGGAGCGGCCGTCCACCGCTTCGTGCGCGACCTGGTGCGTGACGACGGTCTGGCCGAGGAGTTGACGAGCGACGTGATGGTGGAGGTTTGGCGCGGCGCCGGCAAGTACGGCGGCCGCGCGCGGGTGCGGACATGGGTCTTCGGGATCGCGCACCACAAGGCGATCGACGCCCTGCGCCGCCGCCGCACGGCGACCGTCCCGCTCGACGAGCTGCTCGGCGTGCCCGCGCCGGACGGCGAATCACCCGAGGAGGTCGCACTGCGTGCCGCCGACCGCGAGCGGCTCGACGCCGCGCTGGCGACGCTCTCGGCCGAGCACCGCGCCGTGCTCGAGCTGACCTACGTCGAGGGCTTCGCGCAAGCCGAGATCGCCGAGATCGTGAGCTGTCCGGTGGCGACCGTGAAGACGCGCGCCTTCTACGCCAAGCAGCGCCTGCGCGACGCGCTCGCCGCCGCCGCGGAGCGCGCCCGATGAAGCACGACGTCGCCGAGCTGCTCCCGTTCTATGCCAACGGCACGCTCGACCCGGCCGACCGCGCGCGCGTCGAAGCCGAGCTCGCCACGTGCGCGAGCTGCACCGAAGAGCTCGACGAGCTGCGCGCGCTCGGCACCAGCCTGCGCGAGCGCGCCGCAGCCGCCCCGCCGCCGCCCGCGCACCTGCTCGACGCCGTCCTGGCCCGGCTGGACGCTCCGGCCGGCATCGGTCGGTCGGCCGCCGGCGCAGACGCCGGGGCGACGAACCCCAGTTCGAGCGCGCGTGCCGGAGCCGGTTGGGCAACCCGTTTCGGGCGCTGGAGTCCGCTGCGCGCGTCGTGGTGGGCGGTTCCGGCGCGCTATGCGACCGCCACCGCGCTGGTGGTCGGCTTGGGCGCGGCCGCCGTCGCGGGCTGGCATGCCCGCGTCGCCGACGGCGCGCACGACACCGTCGGCAACGGCACGGCCGAGACGCAGATGACGACCGTCTACCGGGTGACGCCCGGCCCGGGCCGTGACGACAATGCTCGACCCGCGCCCGTTCCGGCGCAGCAAGCCCTCAAAGCGAAGATCGACGCGGCGCAGCGCCCCGCCGCCGCGGCGGGCCCAACGGTCGAGAAGCAGCACCGGCTCGCCAAGCACGCGCGCCTGGAGATGTACGTCGGCGATGTCGAAGCGGCGCTGCGCGGCGCGCAGAGCGCGGTCCGCGCCGCGGGCGGCGACGTGACTGCGCTCGACGACGCCAGCCCGCGCGGCGCGGGCGCCGTGCACGGCGCGGAACTGACCGTCGAAGTCCCCGCCGAGCGCCTCGACGCGACCCTCGACGCGCTGGCCAAGCTGGGTACGGTCCGCAACCGCACCATCGCCGCCGACGACCTCGCCGACGCGCTGGTCGACGAGGAAGCGCGCCTGACCAACCTGCGCCGCGCCGAGCGCGACCTGCGCGCCCTGATGGACCGCGGCGGCAAGGTCGACGAGATCCTGACCGTGCAGCAGAACCTGAGCGAGGTGCGCGGCCAGATCGAGCAGCTCGCCGCGCAGCACCAGCACGACCTGCACCGCGTCGCGACCAGCGCGATCGCCCTGAGCCTGAGCGAAGACCGCCCCGACCCCGCGCCCGCCAAACCGGGCCCGACGGCCCGCATCGACGGCGCCTGGCACGCCGGCCTCAACGCCCTCGCCGACACCGCGGTGGCCGTCATCAGCGCGCTGGCGTGGTCGGTCGCCTACGCGCCCGTCCCGCTCGCGCTGGCCGGCGCGGCGTACGCGATCGCGCGCCGCATCCGGCCGGCTTCGCTCAGCGGCTGAGGTGCCCGGCTCCGGTCAGTCGCTGACCCGCCGCCCGGCCACCGCCCGCACCCCGTCGAGGAATCCCCAGTGCCGCTCGTGCGGCATCGGCGCGGGCGCGGCCGGCGCGAGCGGCGGCAGCACGGTGATCTCGGTCGGATCGACCACCGCGTGCGAGCTCATGCGGTGCCGCGCCAGCCGGTCGTGGGTGTCGATCGCCAGCCGCGGCCGCAGCCGCTGGTAGCCCTCGACCCAGCTAGCCTTCGGCCGCGCGTACGTCATCGGCACGTGGGTCACGTCGAGATGCTCGGGCGTCCAGTAGCGCGAGACCTCCGTGATCTCTTCACGATGTCGCAGCTCCATCTTTGGACCCCCTCGGCGGCAACCCGGCGGTTACGTAAGAATCATTTCCATTCCAAGAAACGAGCAAACGGCCGCCCTCGTCACACTCCGCCGGAGAAACCGTGACGAACGCCTACGCGACCTCGACGACGTCCACGACCGTCGCGGGCGGCGGAACGGGCCCACCCGCCTCGCGCAACCCCTCGAGATGGAACGGAATGCCCTCGCGCACCAGCAGGCGCAACTCGTCGACCGTCCGCGCCGCGGCCGCATACCCGGGCAGATCCGGTACGAACGCGCTGTAGCCGGTCGACGTGGGCTCGTAAACGACCGCGTACTTCACTTCCAACCTGCCTGTCTCTGGAGATTTCTCCACGTTTTCGGCCCGATGATCTCGGCATCTTTCCCCGCGACCGTAACGACGCCCGGCTTGCACGGATGGCGCCACTGCTCGTGCGACCCGCGAACCCGAGCGAGGACCCACCCGTCCCGCCGCAGCAACCGCCGAACCTTGCGAAAGCTCGGCAACATCACACATACCTGAACTCTTTCATCACCCCGCAATCCCACCCAGACGCAGAGTGACAAGCCCCTTCACCGTGCCAAGGCGGTGCGGCGGCGCCGGCTGACGGGGGCTACGAAGGCGTCCCGAAGCCAGGATGGCGAGAGGGGCGCCGCAGTGCAGCAAGGCCTCGCACACGATGTGCGAGGCCTTGCGTCCCCGTCAGCCGGCGGCGCCGCGCCGCCCAGCCACCCAGGTTAGACTAGCGCATGTTCGGGTCGAGCGCGTCCCGCAGCCCGTCGCCGAGGTAGTTGATCGCCAGCACGGTGATCAGAATGCACAGCCCGGGGAAGATCGCCGCCCACGGCGCGACCGTGATGTTCGACTGCGCGTTGGCCAGCATGTTGCCCCAGGACGCCGTCGGGGGCTGGATGCCGAAGCCCAGGAACGACAGCGTCGACTCCAGGATGATGACGTTCGCGACCTCCAGCGTGGCCTGGACGATGATCGGCGCGACCGCGTTGGGCAGCAGGTGGCGGAAGATGATCCGCCCGTCGCGGTTGCCCAGCGCCTTGGCGGCCTCGGCGAACTCCCGCTCGCGCAGGCTCAGGAACGAGGCTCGCACCAGGCGCGCGACGGCGGGCCAGGAGAGCCCGCCGATGATCAGCACGATGACCCCGAAGTTGAGCGAGGCCTTGTTCGAGGTGCCCGCCACGATGGCGGTCAGCACGAGCAGCAGCGGCAGCAGCGGGATCGAGAGCACGACGTCGGTGACGCGCATGATGACGAAGTCGACCCAGCCGCCGTAGTAGCCCGAGATCGCGCCCAGCACGGTCCCGATCGAGATCTCCATGATGACCGCGAAGACCGCGACGGTGAGCGAGATCTGCGCGCCGTAGATCAGGCGCGCGAAGAGGTCGCGCCCGTTCTCGTCGGTGCCCAGGGTGTGGCCGAAGGCGCCCGGGGCGAGCGGGTAGCCCTGCCAGTGGACGTTGTCGATCGCGTTGGGGTCCTGGTGCAGGATCAGCGCGGTGATCGGCGCGGCGCACAGCGCGATCAGCACCAGCAGGATCATGATGACCCCGCCGGCGAGCGCGACCTTGTGCCGGCGGAAGCGCCGCCACACGGTGTTGCGGGAGGGCGCGCCCTCCTCGGTCGCGGTCGCTGCCGAGGGGTTGAGCGGAAGCGTGGCGGCCATCAGCTGTACTTCACGCGCGGGTCGAGCCAGGCGTAGCAGACGTCCGCGATCAGGTTGAAGGCGATGACCAGGAACGAAGTCAGCATCATGTAGCCCATGAGCAGCGCGAAGTCGAACTGCCCCAGCGCGTTGATGAACAGCCGGCCCATCCCCGGCCAGGCGAAGATCGTCTCGGTCACGACCGCGCCGCCGACCAGCCCGGGCAGCGAGAGGGCGATGACCGTGACCAGCGGGATGAGCGCGTTCTTGAGCCCGTGCTCGAGGTGATCCGGACCGACTACATGCGCACCGCGGCCGCCAAGGGCGTGTCGCGCACCGCGGTCGTCCTCAAGCACGGGCTCAAGAACGCGCTCATCCCGCTGGTCACAGTCATCGCCCTCTCGCTGCCCGGGCTGGTCGGCGGCGCGGTCGTGACCGAGACGATCTTCGCCTGGCCGGGGATGGGC
>JASLGJ010000321.1 GCA_030150085.1 Candidatus Elarobacter sp.
ACCAAACGAGAGCTTAGGTCCGCATGAGAATGAGCGGAGAGCGACCGAGCGCGTGGCGGCGGTTCTCTTGCGAGATGTCGAAAATAACAATGCTGCCCGAATGCCGTCGTCGCGCCTAAGGCAGCGGGATCAGCGTTCGCATAAGGGCCGGGCGCACAGTGAATTTTTTCGGGTGCGGACGATCGCCGTAGTGTCGACCCTGCTCCCTCACTTCGATTGAATCGCGGGCGCTAGAGCGTCCGCACTTGACATCATCCCAAGCCATTCGGATCGTCGACGAGCGCCGCGAACGCGGCGACCGGTGCGTCAGGCTGGGAACGGTGCGGTGCTCGCAGCCATTCGAGGAGAGCGGTTACCAGCCCGCGCGCCACGCATTGACGTACGCGCGGACGAAGGCGAGATCGCCGACGTTTCCGGCCAACGTCCGGTCGAGCGGACGCCTTCCGCCGAAATCGGCGTCACTGCAAGGTCGTCTTGATCGCGGTTTCGATCTCGGCCGGGTTCATCTCGCCGATGCGGTAGACGCGGACCACGCCCTTGCGGTCGATGAAGACGTGGACCGGCATCGCGACGGTGCCGAAGGTGCGGCCGGTCGCGCCGGACTCGTCCACCCCGACCAGGGTGTACGGGGCGCCGTACTTCTTCTGGAAGTCCGTGGCCTTGCCGGGCGGGTCGAGCTCGTCGATGCCCACCACCTGCAGGCCGCGCTTGGCGTACTTCCCGCGCAGCTGGGCGATCGAGGGCGCCTCGACGTTGCACGGGCCGCACCACGAGGCGAAGAAGTTCACGTAGACCGGCTTGCCCTTCAGCCCGGCCAGCGACACGGTCCCCTTGCCGTCGGGCGAGGGCAGCGAGAGGGCCGGAGCCGGCTGGCCGACCTGGGGCACCGCGAGCGCGGCGACGGGAGCGAGCGAGAGGGCCGCGGCGAGCGCGGCGGCGGTCGGGAAGCGCACGAAGCTTAGAACGTGCTGACGGTCGCCGGTGTTTCAGCCGATACCAAAGGGCGGCGACCCGTCCGGCCCCGGCTTCCTCGTCGATGAGGCGGCCGGCCGCGGAAGCCGATTTCACCGTTGTTCCCGACCAGAAGGGTGGACTGGTGCGTTCGACTGCGCCAAGTATCGTGATACCGAGCGTCGCGGCGGCGAGCCTGGCCGGCCTGATGCTGTTCAGCCCGCTGTCGGCGGCGGCCGCGCAGACGGTCACCTGCCAAGACGTTCCCAACGGCCGCGTCTGCACGATCGACCAGCCGGTCGTGAACCAGGCCCGCGCCGCCGTGCCGCTGTTCTTCGACCCGGGCGACACGGTGCTCGTCGAGGCCGGCGGCTGCGTGCAAACCGGCGGTTCGGGCCGAACGTGGAAGCGCTACGTCGACCCGTCGGGCCCGAACAGCGGCCCGCGCGACCCGCAGCTCTATCACGGCTCGATCGATCTGCCCGGCGCTCCCGGGGGCTTGATCCCGCTGATCGACGTGGTCGGTCAGAGACGGCAGATTCCGCTCGGCCTGACGAACCACGACGCGCTGCAGCTGCACGTCGGGTACACCGACGACGCCTACCGCGACAACAGCTACGACAGCCACGACGACGGCACCAACGACCAGTGCAAGAACGTCGGCCCGGCGTTCATCAAGCTGACCATCACGCACGCGACCGCCGGCGCGACGCCCGCGCCCAACCCCGTTCTGGCCCCGCTCGACCTCATGCCCGACCCGCAGGGCGAGTTCGACGACAACGGCCTGCCGCTCAACCCCCTCTGGGGCGCGCAGATCGCGAACCCCGCGCTGGCGAGCGTCGACCCGATCCCGCTGTGCCGCGACTTCGCCTTCAACACCTGCACGACACAGCAGGTGTCGGCCGACCTGGAGCCCACCAAGGTGGCCGCCGCGAACGGGCTCTTCGACTTCGTCGGGGGCCTGCTGGGCGGTCCGATCGCCGCGTACCTCGTGAGCCAGGACGCGCTGCCGTTCGACACGCAGCTCTGCCCCGGGTACGGCGGCCACGAGAACTGGTTTCCCGCGACGTTCACCGGCGCGCTGACCTTCACCGACCTCTCCGGGTCCGACGACGACATCAACTTCGAGCTCGCTCCCACCACGCGCCGCTTGCCGTCCACCGGCAGCAGCGGCACGCTCGGCGTCGAGATGGACGCCGAGGAGATCGCCGGGTCGCTCCCGCTGTGGGGCCCGTGGAGCCAGCAGCTCCAAGACGGCAACACCGCCGCGGCCAACGCCGCGTTCAAGGCGCCCGACCACGCGCCGGCCGTCGTGACCGGGCTGGTCGGTCTGGATTGCGTGCACTCCTGCGGCGGCGAGCTGCATCCCGCCCTGGCGATCGCGTTCAAGGCCGACGCGACGAACTGGCGGTTCTTGATCCGCAACTTCGGCGACGAGGGCTTCTGCTCGAGCAACGTGCACTGGCTGGGCGACGCGATCGGCACGACCTTCACCCTGCGCCTGCCCGGCGAGTTCCGCACCGTGCGCGCCGTCAACGCCCAAGCCACCGCCTCCGACGTCGCCGGCGCGACGGCCGGGAACGACATGCGCGGCGCGTTCATCACGGTCAGCGCCGCCGAGCTGAACCAGCAGCGGCCGCTC
>JASLGJ010000254.1 GCA_030150085.1 Candidatus Elarobacter sp.
GCAGGCCGACGGCACGCGCTACACCGCGGGCGACGACAACCTCACACCGGACTTCGGCATCAAGATCGACGTGCCGGGTCCCGGCCCCAGCGCACGGCAGCGCCGACCGCGCCAGTTCAGCGGTCCGTTCGATCCGCTCGCCCCACCCGACGTCGTAGGCTCGCAGTTGCTCCAGTACGCCAACGAGAAGAAGTTCGGCTGCTGGTCCTACCTGATCGACGACAACGAAGCACACGACCGTACCAGCCCGACCGCGCGCGGAACGCTGCAAATCTACGCCTACTGCACCAACTTCTGGGCCGCCCCCGGCGTCCAGCTCCAGCAGGACGGCACCAACTTCAACACCGGCGAGCAGCGCCGCCGCCTGCCGCTCACCCTGCTGCCGTGCAGCCGGCAGATCGGCCTCTACGGCAGCTACCACGTCTGCGCGACCGCGCCGTACGGCATCCAGCCCGTCACCGGCCACGCCGAGCGCGTCGACATCCGCTACCGGCTGGACTTCGGCGCGCTCTTCGGCATCGAGCTCGCCACCTACCACACCGGACACTACGAGGTCAACGACCGCGGAGCGTTCTACCCGAAGATCGCGATCCAACCCCAGTGGGCGCTGCCGTCCGTGTTCGAGCGAGGCGGCGGCTACGTGCCCTTCCCGGACGGGCCGTTCCGATATTGCCCGCAGGGTTCCCCCAGCCCGTGCGTTAGCGACTCGAAGCGGAAGCGCTTTCGGCAGCTTCTTGAAACTGCGGGTGTTCTAGCTCCGCAAGCGGGCTTCCAGGCTCACCATATCAAACCGGTCGTTTGGTGCGGGCAGAACGATCCTGAGAATGGCGTCTTCCTACCCAGCGCGCTCGCTGACGGTGATTATGACAAAAAGCTCCACGGGAAGTTGACGCGGTGGTGGGACCCGAGGAACTTTGCGCCAAACGTTCCAGAGGAGCATTGCACTGATGGATGAAGCGTACCTGATCGCCTGCCTCGATGCGCTGCGCGAGGATGTCGATTCTCGAGGTGCCGCAATCGTGGTAGCGGAAAACGCTCCTGCTCCCGCTTCAGCCATTTCAGAGTGTTCGACGAGACTTGGCGTCGCGTTACCAAGCGAGCTCGTATCCTTTCTGCGCAGGCATGACGGATTGTCGATCTCGTACTATGAGGACGCCTCGGTACTGAAGGCGATGCCGGACGCATGGTCCGAGCGATTTGAAATACAGGGGACGACCGGAATAACGCTTCTTACGCTCGCGTTGCGAGAATTCTTCAGCGACGTGGCGGCGGAATCGCCGGAACTCTCGAAAGCCTGCGCTCGTGTCGACGGCATGGTCGTTCTGGCGAGCGACTCTGATTTCATTACCTATGTCCGAATCGACGATCGACCGCTCTCGCCAGGTACGTGCCCGGTGAGGGCATTCGACCAGCAGCGATACAGTGACTGGCTGACGGCACCAGAACCGCCTAGCATAGCATCATCCATTGCCGATCATGTGCGTATGTCCATCAAAACCATGATCGCCACGAAAGAGACCTTCATGTACTGGCCGAGCAAATAGTGATGCCGCCCGACTGCTCCCTCGATGGCGCTTCGATGGACCACAGTTCTTATGCGCTCGCTCTGTCGCCGAGCACCAGGAAGAGCTACAGCCAATCCCAATTCCGGTTCGTCTCACCCGAGCTGCGCGCCGCCGCGCTGGCCCACGACGAGCACACCGCCGATGCGATCGCGCTGAGCTTCCCGCACGTCCCCGTCGCCGCGGCCGACACCGCCTTCACGGCCTGAGCACCGTGCTCGTAACCGCCTGGGAACCGAATGCCGACGCGCGGCTCGAGCGCCTCGCGCTGGCCCTCGAGCCGCCGCTCGACGACGACCTGCGCGGGGTCAACATCCGCGCCGCGGTCGCGATCCTGGCCGACGGCAAGCCGCGCGGCGCCGACGAACTGCTCGCCGCCGCGCAAGCAGCGCACCTGCTAGCCGCGACCGTCACCCGCAAGCACCTCTACATCGCGCTCACCCAGTACATCGCGCGCACGCTGGGCGTCGGCCGCGTCCCGCTGATCGTGCAGGACCCCGACCGCCGCTTCCGCGCCAACCACCCCGCCGACGACTGGCCCGATCCGGCCCAGCCGCCGGCCGCGCGCCCGCCCCTCCCCGCCGCGCCGGCGCTCACCGAACGCCTGCGCGCGACGAGCACCGGCGCCGATCCCGAAGCGTTCGAGCGCGCCGTCTGCGACGCGTTCGCCGCCCTGGGCTTCGTGGCGCGCCACATCGGCGGTCACGACGCGCCCGACGGCACGCTCGACGCGCCGCTCGGCCCGCTGGGCTACCGCGTGATGCTCGAGTGCAAGACCGCGCGCGGCGGCAAGGTCACCGATCCCGACGCCGCCGAGGCCGCCAAGTGGCGCGCCGACTACCAGGCCGACCACGCGATCCTGATCGGCCCCGGCTACGGCGCCGACAGCCAACTGCAGGCCGAGCTGGCCGTGCACCAGGTCAGCGCCTGGACCGTCGACGATCTCGCCGCGCTGCTCGCCGCCGCCGCGAACCCGGCCGAGATTCGCCCGCTGCTCGCGCCCGGCTTCGCCGCCGAGCGCGTCGCCGCCGCCGCGTGGGAGCGCGCGCACGGCCGCGCCAAGCGGGTCGCCGTGATCGCCGAGACGCTCGTCGCCGCCGGCTGGGACAGCCAAGTCGCGGCCGCCGGCGACCGCGCGAACGCGCCCCACCTTACCGAGGACGCCGCGATGCTGCTGGTCGACGCGCGCCTGCGCGCGGCCGGCGCCCACGCCCAGTGCGCCCGCGCCGACGTGCGCGCCGCCTTCGCCTACCTCACCTCGCCGCTGGTCGCCCGCGCGCTCCCGCTCGACGGCGACCCCGGCGCGCTGGTCATCACCGCCGCCCCGCCGGCCTGACCGGCGGCGAAAGCGATGCGCACGCGGGCGAAGTCTCGGCCGGCCCGGATCACCGGGCGCCGTCACGACGGCGCCGGCTCGTCGCGGGAGGATACCCGCCGTTGGAAGAGCGTGGTCGTACTGTTCCAATAGTGCGCCGGCAGTGACGGTTCTTGACCGGTGTGGCGATTGCCGAGGTTCGTGAACCCGATACGCTCGTAGTACGACTTCAGCCCGTCGTTGTCGGCCCAACAATCGAGACGGAGATACGCTTTCCCGCGCGCCAGCGCCAACGCATCGACATGCTCCACGATCAACCGGCCGAGGTCGGCACCTTTGAGATCGCGGGCCACCGCCAGGCGATGGATGTAGAGAGCCGGCGCGCGATCGTTCCAGATCAACGGGTCTTCTTCCATCACGGTGACGGTGCCGAGGACGCGAATGATGTCGGCGAGCACGAAAAGCCGAGCGCCGTTCAGATCGTCCACGACCCGATCGAGTTCGAACACGGGCCATCGAGCGACATGCATTCTGGCGTGCCAATCCCGCGCGTCTTCGAACAGGCGCATGATCTGCTCGATATCGGTCGTTCGCGCCACGCGGAAGACGTACTGCGTCCTGTTGCCCGGCATGGCTGAAATCACCTCGAGCTATCGAGCGTTCGCGCGCGTGCGCGAAGCGGCCGACGAAGGCGTCCCCGAACGGATCGTTCGCGGCCCTCTGCGCCTGCGAGAGCGGCTATCGTAGAATGCTCTGGTGCTACCCGGTCATGCATTGGCCCATTCTCCCGAAACTGGAATTTCACTCGACCGGTCGTCGGCGGCGTCTTTGCGATCGATCGCCGGTGGCGCTCGAGGGAAAGGTTGGATGAGTGCGCGGCGTGAGAGCCGCCGCCCTCCGATCGTCCCCCGACGACGAACGGCGGCGGCGATGCGCTCGAAGGGACTCGGCGCGGTCAGCGACAATCATCCTCGACGGTTCTCAGTCGTCGTGACCGGCTGCACGAGGCGGTTCCATGAGTCAATCGAATCGATCGATTCCCATATCCGAGAATGCGGCCAACGAGACTGCGCCGGCGCCGCAGAGCGACGAGACCCCGGTCCGCCTGGTGTGGCTGATGTCCGCGGCGCAAATCGTGTCGTGGGGAGCGCTCTACTACTCCTTCGCCGTCATTTCCGAAGCGATGGAAAAAGATATCGGCGTGAGCAAGGTCACGCTCAACGGCGCCTGGAGCGTCGCTCTTCTCCTGACGGGGCTTTGCGGGTTACCGGTAGGGCTCGTTCTCGATCGCATCGGCGGGCGAGCGGTCATGACGGCCGGGAGTCTCTTGGCCGTCGCTTCACTCGTCGTTTGGTCGACCGCCGCCGACGCTCGTACGACGTACATCGCCTTCATCGGGCTCGGCGTGGCCATGTCGGCTTCACTCTATGAAGCCGGTTTCGCCGTGCTCGCCCAGCGTTTCCCGAAAACCTTTCCGGATCAAATGCTCCGAATGAGCCTCGTTGCCGGGCTGACCCCGACGTTCTCCATCCCGCTCACGACCTTTTTCGTCGGCCACTACGGCTGGCGCCATGCGGTTCTCGCTCTCTCTTTTGCGGTGCTGCTGATCAGCCTTCCCATTCATTTCGTGTTCCTCAGGCATGGCGCGCAAATGACGCGCGACAGGTACCGGTCCAACGCTCTGGCCAGCAACCGGGCGCTGCACCGCGCCCTGCGGCATCCGACCTTCTGGCTTCTCCTGATTTCGTTCACGTTCTATTCCGTACTCGTCTCCAGCATTCTCTTTCACATCATCCCTCTGCTGCGCGAGAAGGGAGTCCCCGACCGCACGATCACGATGGCCTATATGTCGATCGGTCCGGCGCAGGCGGCCGGCCGGATACTGCTGATGTCACTCCAGCGCTTCATCGAAATGACGGCAGCGGGTGTCGCAACGTTCCTGGCATTGCCCGCGGCGCTGGCCGCGCTCATGGTCTTCCCCGCGAACGGACTCGTCGTCTTTTTCGTGATGATCACCTACGGTTTCGGAAACGGCCTCTATACGATCGTACGCGGAACCGCCGTACCGGAACTGTTGGGCGCCGAAGGCTACGGGGCCATCAACGGAGCCCATACCTTCGTGATCCGGATCGGGGGAGCGCTCGCGCCTTACGGGGTCGCTCTCGCCTGGAGCGCCTTCGGCAGCTACGATCCGGTCATCCCGGGCCTCCTCGTCCTGTCACTTCTCGCGACGATCGCTTATGCTGCCGGCGTGTACGTCGCCAAACGCTGAGCGGTTGCGGCGCCTCATGCGGCAAGGTCGAATTGCTGGAGGGCGGAGCTGCACGGCGGGCCGTCCGTCGCGAACAGCCGGAGGTTCTCCAAGTCGACGATCACGGCCGATAGCGTGCTGGCTTGGCGGCCCGACGCATTGTCCCGGTCCGGATGAAGGCAGATCGACGACGGATAGGAGAAATGGTCCTTCAGCCCTTCGATGACGTGGTCGATCTCGACATGGCCTAGGCGAGGCCGTAAATGACGATCGAGGCGTCGAGCCCTGAACAGCGTGTCGGGCAGGAAGCGCTCCCATTCGGATGCCGCCGGGCCACCGGGTTCGAAATGGTTGGCGTGCGTGATCATGCCTCCCTCGGGATAGAGATAGCGCTTCGTCGACGGCGCAGCTTCGATATCGACGATCTCGCCCTCGGCGTGCCCGATGAGATAGTTGATCGACGTATATCGGTCCTTTTGCACGATCGCGCGAAGGGCGGCATCGAACGTTCGCGCCTCCAGGATCGACCGGCACCGCAATCGGAACGGGGTCGTCATCGGTCCGCGTCCGTCAGCCCCGGTCAGGAGGCTGTTGTAGACGAACCCGATTCCGGCGCCGTTCAACCCGGTCGACGGTCCAACGCTTCCCGCCTCGTACACGGCTAACGAAGCAGGTTTGTTCGAATCGGAAACGCTGCCGACGAACAAGCTTCCGAGCATGGATGCCAAACCGTCGATCGTCTGAGCGAGGATCGTCCCCCGGTGCTCCGTCGCGGTTGGAACGACGCCGACGGCCGTGCATCCATCGGGCGTCGGGTTGGACAGGTGCATCGCTTGCTTGGCGAGGAGCCGGAATCCGATCTCGTGCCGCACGTTCAGCATCACGATCTGGTCGAGCGGCAGGTTCGAGCCCTCGGCTATGCCGCGGAGTTCCTCCCCCAGCTTCGGTGACAGCTTCTCGATGAAGCCGAACCATGCAATCGACTCTGCTCGAAGGACCTCGCGGTCCGCGCCCCGCGCTCCGAAATACCCCCAAAAAACCTCCACGTTCGAGCCGATTTCCTCGCGCATCGTCTCACCATGTTGCCGCCCTCGAGCGAGAGGCGACTCCTCAAGCCTGACGAACTTCAAAGCCATCTTGAACCCCTGGGTTTATGCCGGCCGCCGTGCCGGCCGCGGCTATTCGAGAACGTGCAGAAATCGTATGCGCGACTGAGGCCACCCCGGACGTCAGGCCGCTTCGTACCGTGAGTTCGAGGTAGTCCGATGATGCACGATGAGCTTCGCCGGCGTCAAGCCGCCCCGTGCGGTATGCGCGCGGCCGAAGCGCGTCGTCGATGCGCCGAGCTTCGATCGCGGACCGTGCATGGAAAAGCTCGGACACACGCGGGGCGAGAGCGTTCAACCCCATCTGGCAACGCTGCCGCCGCGTGCACGTCGTGCGCAACGCGCCGGCCGGCCGCTGTGCCCGCGCCGCTATGCCGGCAGGCGTTCCCGGCGCTCGCGGCGCGCGAGCAGGACGCGGTAGCCGATGAGGATGTTGTCGCAGGTGGTCTGGATGTTGCGCCACTCGTTCCGGTGGCTCTTGACGTGCTTGCGCACGACCTTCTCGCCGAGCACGTCGACGTACCAGACCTCCGCCACCGCGGGCATCTCCGCGCGCGTGATCTGCCAGGCGATCTCGCACTCGACCCGCGCGAAGCGCGCGAGTTCGCCGCCGCCGGCGTCCGCGGCGACGTTGAAGATGACCGCGGCGATGCGCCCGTCGGGCAGCTTGCAGACGAAGTCGATCGAGCCGCGGACCGGCAGTCCGGCGATCCGCATGCTCATCGGGCGGCGGTAGGGCTCGCGCAAGTCGAGCTTCGGCCCCAGCGCGGTCAGGTGCCTGGCGACGGCGAGCGCCGAGCGCCGCCGGCCGCGCGCGAACGGCTTCTCGCCGGGCGGAACCGCCTCGAGCTCGGCGATCGCTCCGTCGAGGTACGCCCGCGAGCGTCCGGTGCGGAAGTAGCGCCAGACGATGTCCTTGGCAGGCACCGGCAGGATGATCTTCGCCCGGTCTTCGTCGGGGAAGGCGTAGCCCTCGATGACGCGCCGCGCGGCGTAGGGCGTCGCGGCCATGAACTTCGCCACGCCGTGCCCGTTCAGCGCGAACGGCCTGGGCCGCGCTCCGCCGGGGACGGCGGTCAAATGCTCGCCTGACTTGCTCACGGCAAACCTCACGGGAAGGGACGGTGCCGCATCGTCTCACGACCGAATGCCACATGCCCGGCACTGTGCTCGCGCCGGGCCATGGCCAGCCGCTCTCGCTCGAGCGGGTCCCGCGACCGCCGAGACGCCGCCGGTCGCCCGCAGGGCTGATCCGCAGCGAGGCGATATGACTTCGCCGACCCGACCGCGCCGGAGGCCATTCCGATGAAGATCGCGACCTACAACGTGAACGGCGTCAACGGGCGGCTGCCGGTCCTGCTCGAGTGGCTCGCGGAGGCCCGGCCCGACGTCGTCTGCCTGCAGGAGCTCAAGGCCCCGCAAGAGCGGTTTCCGGCGGACGCCATCCGCGCCGCCGGGTACGGCGCGGTCTGGCTGGGGCAGAAGAGCTGGAACGGGGTCGCGATCCTGGCCCGCGGCGAGCCGCCGGTGGAGACCTGCCGCGGTCTCCCGGGCGAACCCGATTCCGCGCAGTCGCGCTACATCGAGGCGCAGGTGAACGGCATGCTGGTCGGCTGCCTCTACCTGCCCAACGGCAACCCCGCTCCCGGCCCCAAGTTCGACTACAAGCTGGCCTGGTTCGAGGCCTTCGCCGCCTACGCCGCGAGCCTGCTGGCGCGCGGCGTGCCGGCCGTCCTGGCGGGCGACTACAACGTGATGCCGACCGAGCTCGACGTCTACAAGCCCGAGCGCTGGGTCGACGACGCGCTGTTCCGCCCCGAGGTGCGCGCCGCGTTCCACGGGCTCGTCGCGCAGGGCTGGACCGACGCGCTGCGGGCGCTGCACCCCGGCGAGCGGATCTACACCTTCTGGGATTACTTCCGCAACGCGTTCGGGCGCGACGCGGGCCTGCGCATCGACCACCTGCTGCTCAGCCCGGCCCTCGCGCCCCGGCTGGTCGCCGCCGGCGTCGACCGCGCCGTCCGCGCCAAGGAGAAGACCAGCGACCACGCCCCGACCTGGATCGAGCTGACCGACGGCCCGCCGGAGCGCTGACCCGGCCGGCGCCGATCGGAGCGCGGCGAACCGGCGCAGCGGCTTCTTTCTCGCGTCAAACCGTGCCGCCGCCGGCGCGCGCCGAGACGGTGGGCAGAAATGCCGCGAGCAGCCCGATCAGCGGCAGGAACGCGCACGCGCGGTAGACCGCGTCGATGCCGATCGTGTCCGCGAACGCGCCGAGCACCGCCGCGCCCAGGCCGCCGATCCCGAACGCCAAGCCGAAGAACAAGCCCGAGATCATCCCGACCCGCCCGGGCACCAGCTCCTGGGCGAACACCACGATCGCGGGAAACGCCGACGCCAGGATCGCGCCGGTCGCCATCGTGAGCGGAAGCGTCCAGGCCAGGCTCGCGTACGGCAGCGCGAGCGTGAACGGCAGGGTCGCCACGATGGAGAACCAGATGACGCGCTTGCGCCCGACCCGGTCGCCGAGCGGCCCGCCGAGGATCGTTCCCAGCGCGACCGCCGCGAGCAGCGCGAACAGGTGGAACTGCGCGGCCTGGACCGTCACGCCGAAGCGGTGGATCAGGTAGAACGTCAGGAAGTTCGTCAAGCTCGCGAGGTAGACGTACTTCGAGAAGACCAAGGCGACGAGGATCGCGATGGCGGTCCGGACCTTGCCGCGGGGCACGCTCGCCGCGCGATCGGCCCGCGCGCGCGTGGCGAGCCGGCTCAGCCCGTGCCGGCGGTACCAGAGCGCGACCCTCCAGAGCAGCCCCGTCGAGAGCAGCGCCAGCAGGCTGAAGAAGGCCAGGCTCACCTGTCCCCAGCGCACGACCACCAGCGCCGCGGCCAGCGGGCCCAGCGACGACCCGGCGTTGCCGCCGACTTGGAAGATCGACTGCGACAGCCCGCGCCCGCCGCGCGCCGCCGCCATGCGCGCCACGCGCGAGGCCTCGGGGTGAAACACGGACGAGCCGATCCCGAGCAGACAGGCCCCGCACAGCAGCGCCCCATACCCGCGCGAGAGCGCGATCGCCAGCAGCCCGGCGAGGGTGAACAGCGTCCCGACCGGCAGCGCGAACGGCTTGGGCCGTTTGTCGGCGTAGACGCCGATCAGGGGCTGGAGGATCGACGCGGTGACTTGGTAGACGAGCGTCACCACGCCGATCTGCCCGAACGAAAGCTGGAGCGCGGCCTTGAGGTTGGGGTACACGGCCGGCAGCAGCGACTGCAGCATGTCGTTGACGGCATGGCAGCAGCTCATCGCGGCGATGATGCCGCCGGCCGCGCCCGCCCCCGCGGACGCGATGCCCGCCGGCTCGGACGCGACGGCGCTCGGCGGCTCGGACGCGACGGCGCTCGGTTGGTTCACGAATCAGGCTCCCCCCGTGGCTTCGGTCGCGAAGCCGGCTTCAGCTCAAGGTAGGGCTCGAGAGCCGTGTCCCGCAATCGCCAGTGGGCCATCATCCATCGCGAACGGGACAGCCGATGCCGAACCTCATCACCGCCGCCCTGGAAGACCTGCCCCGGCCGGTCATCGGCACGGGCAACGACTACCCGGCCTCGCACGAGCTCGGCCGGCACCAGCACCGCCGCGGGCAGCTCCTCTACGCGGCCAGCGGCGTGCTCGCGGTCAGGACGCCGTCCGGCGCCTGGGTCGTACCCGCGCGGCACGCGGTGTGGATTCCCGCGGCGGTACCGCACGCGGTGAAGATGGTCGGAGCCGTGCGCTTGCGCAGCGTCCTGGTCGAGCCCGCGGTCTGGCGCTCGCGCGACGACCGCTGCCAGGTGATCGGAGTCCCCGACTTGCTGGGCAGCCTCTTGGTCGCAGCCGGCGAGATCGCGGCCGACTACGATCCGGCCGGCCGCGACGGGCTGGTGATGGCGCTCCTGGTCGCCGAGCTCGCCGCGGCGCCGGTGATCCCGCTCGCCGTGCCGTATGCGGTGAGTCCCGCGCTCGCGGCGAAATGCCATGCCTTCCTCGAGCGGCCGAATGCGCACGAAGCGATCGATACCTGGAGCGCGGAACTGGGCATGGGACGGCGCGCGTTCACGCGAGCGTTTCGCCGCGAGACGGGAACGAGCTTCACGCGGTGGCGGCAGCAGGCGTGCCTGTTGGCCGCGTTGCCGCGGCTCGCGGCGGGCGAGCCGGTGACGTCCGTCGCGCTCGACCTCGGCTACGACAGCCCGGCCGCCTTCACCGCGATGTTCAAGCGCGTGCTCGGCACCGCACCGAGCCGTTACCCCCGCTGAGCGAAGAGAAGAGCGGCGGCCACTGCTGCTCACCGGGCTGGCCGACGACGTCGGGCCCTACACCGAGTCGTTCGACTGCTACCACGCGCTGCGCGACGACGGCGTTCCGGCGCGGCACCCCCACCGCCCATTTGCGCCCTGACCGCTCGCGGCGCGACGCCCGCGTTTCCTCAGAGAATCACGTCCGAACGCCGGAAACCGCTCCCACGGCCACGCGGTCGTCCGCGCGATACGCGCCCCGGACCGTGCGCGCGGGTGGCGGGACCGGGCGCGGCGGGGCGGCGGCCGCGAGCGCGTGGATCGCCTCGGTCAGCGCGACGAGGCGAACCTCGCTCTCCGCGGACTGCTCGATCTGCCGCACCGCGATGCTGATCTGGTTGCGGATGAGCGCCAGCGCCGCGAGCGTCACGATGAACTGCACGAGGGTCACGACCGCGCTCATGAGGCGCTGCTGGTCGTTCGCCGGCTCCGCGCTCGACACCATCACCGCGCGGACGATCAGGACGACCACGAACGCGACCACGATGCCGATCGAGCAGGTCGCGACGTTCTCGTGCGCTTTCGCGCGCTGCAGCGGCGAGCGCCGGCCGCCGTCCGACGAGTTTCCGTATTCCATGGTGCGAGGGTACGCGCCGCTCCTCCGGCTGCCCGGGGCGCAGGCTCCGAAAAAGCCGCTAGAGAGCGGCGGCCCGAGCGGTCGCGGGCGGCGCGGCGGAGCGAACGCGCGAAACGGCGCACGCCGTGTGGAAGAACGGCGCGCCCGTCGGCGCAAGGAGGGCGCTCTCGTCGATGCGCGCTGCGAGCAGCGCTCCGTCTTGCGACGTCACGCTGCCGAAAAGGAGAAACGTCATGCGGCCCGCCCACGGTGCGTCCGCGAACGACGCCTCGGCCGCGCCGCGGGCGGTCACGCTGCTCGTTCCGCCGGAACCGGGTTCGACGGCGAGCAGCACGGGCATCGTCACCGAGTCGCCGTTGAACCGGACCGCGACCGACGACACGCCGTCGCGGCGCGCCGCGTCGGCGTTCAGCCCGGCCGCGAGGTTGAAGCACGCGAGCGAAGCGCTCGGCGTTTCCGCGTGCACGAGCCCGTCGGGATCGAGCGTCGCACGAGTCGTCATCGCCTTCCCGGTTCCGTCGTCCGTGCGGACGTACGTCCGGCCGCCGGCCGCGCCGAAGGTGAGCAGCTGCTCCGAGACGCGCGTGCCCGAGGGGTCCTCCACGGCCGAACGTACGACATAGGCGGCGGAGACCGAGTTCTCCGCCGCGGCCGCGCCGCTCGCGGTGCAGGCGCCGGCGGCACCGAGCGCCGCCAGCGAGAGCGACAAGCGGACGGAGTCCGACCATCCGGAGCGCCGGGAAACCAGCCTCGCGCTTGCGATTCGTTGCATGCGGCCACGGTGGCACGCCCTGCGGGGAGCACGATTGGGCCTGCCTGGGACACCGCTGCGCCCCGCTGCGAGACCAGCTAGATCCGTTCGATCGTCGCGAGCCACGCCGGGGCGCCGTCGGCATGGAAGCGCGTCTGAACCCGCTCCGCCGCGAGCGCGGCGACGTTCCAGCCGCTGCCGGGGGCGAACGCCGCGCGCAGCGCACCTTCGCTGACGGGGTGCGGGCCGGTATCGGGACCGGCGTCGCTGAAGCACAGCACGTACAGGGTTCCGCCGCGCGCGGTCACCGCCGCCAGGCTCGCCACGTAGCCCGGCCGCTCGGCGGCGTCGAAGGTGTGGAACAGCCCGC
>JASLGJ010000434.1 GCA_030150085.1 Candidatus Elarobacter sp.
AACCAAAAGGGCCAGAACGTCATCTGCATCTACGTCGCGATCGGGCAGAAGAACTCGACGATCGCCTCGCTGCAGCAGACGCTCGAGAAGGCCGGCGCGATGGAGTACACCACCATCGTCACCGTCTCGGCCGCCGAGCCGGCCTCGCTGAAGTGGATCGCCCCGTTCGCCGGCTGCGCGATGGGCGAGTACTTCATGTACGAGGGCAAAGACGTCCTGATCATCTACGATGATCTCACCCGCCACGCCCAGGCCTACCGCGAGGTCTCGCTGCTGCTGCGCCGCCCGCCGGGCCGCGAGGCGTACCCGGGCGACATCTTCTTCCTGCACTCGCGCCTGCTGGAGCGGGCGGCCAAGCTGTCCGACGAGCGGGGCGGCGGCTCGATGACCGCGCTGCCGATCATCGAGACCCAGGCCGGCGACGTCTCGGCCTACATCCCGACCAACGTCATCTCGATCACCGACGGCCAGATCTACCTCCAGACCGGCCTGTTCTTCCAGGGCATCCGGCCCGCCGTCGACGTCGGCATCTCGGTCTCGCGGGTCGGCTCGTCGGCCCAGACCAAGGCCATGAAGTCGGTCGCCGGCCGGCTCAAGCTCGACCTGGCCCAGTACCGCGAGCTGGCGGCCTTCGCCAAGCTGGCCTCGGACCTGGACAAGGCCACCCAGCAGCAGCTCAACCGCGGCGACAAGATGACCCAGGTGCTGGTGCAGCCCTCGCTCTCGCCCCAGCCGGTCGAGGATCAGGTCGCGGTGATCTTCGCGGCCACCCGCGGCTACCTCGACGCCATCCCGACCAACCGGGTCGGCGACTGGACGAACCGCTTCGTCGGTTTCCTGCACGAGCGCCACGGCGCGGTCAGCGACGCGATCCGCACCTCGGGCGCGCTCTCGGGCGACACCGAGAAGCAGCTCATCGCCGCGATCGAAGAATTCAACAAGGGGTTCTAGACAGCACTTATGCC
This sequence comes from Candidatus Elarobacter sp., assembly GCA_030150085.1. Classification (GTDB taxonomy): domain Bacteria; phylum Vulcanimicrobiota; class Vulcanimicrobiia; order Vulcanimicrobiales; family Vulcanimicrobiaceae; genus Vulcanimicrobium. The sequence goes on from JASLGJ010000434.1 coordinate 966, forward strand.
TAGCGTTCGCGATCTCAGAGACCGGATTCGGTCGCTGAAGAACACGCAGCAGATCACCAAGGCGATGAAGCAGGTCGCGGCGGCGAAGATTCGCCGCGCCGAGGCGCTGCAGAAGCAGTCGCGCCCCTACGCGGACGCGATCGGCGGGATGCTGCGCGACCTGATCGCGAACGTCGGCGCGGTCGACCACCCGTTCATGAAGCCGGGCCGCGAGGGCGCGCCGGGCGGCGTGATCCTGATGACCGCCGACAAGGGCCTGGCCGGCTCGTTCAACGCCAACCTGATCCGCTCGGCCGAGATCCACGGGCGCGAGAACGCCAGCCTGGCCTGGTACGCGGTCGGGATCAAGGCCCGCAACGCGCTGCGCCGCCAGAGCGGGCAGACGCTGCAGTTCTGGCCCTTGGCGCAGGGCGACATGTTCGCCAACGCCCAGGAGCTGGCCCAGCGCGTCACGGCGGACTTCACCGAGGGCCGCATCGCGTCGCTGACCCTGGTCGCGCCGCGCCTGGTCAACATGATGACCCAGCGGCCCGAGGTGCGCCAGATCCTGCCGATCGCGCCCGCCGCCGACGCCGCGCCCAAGGCCTCGGCCGGCGCGGTCGAGTTCGAGCCGTCGCCCGAGTTCGTGCTCGGCCGGCTGCTGCCCAAGTACCTCGAGTTCACGCTGTACTCGGCCATGCTCGAGACCAACGCCTCGTTCTACGCCGCCCAGCTCGTGGCGATGAACAACGCCACCGACAACGCCAAGAAACTCATCGACGAGAACACCGTCGAAATGAACAAAGCGCGCCAAGCCTCGATCACCAAGGAGATCCTGGAGATCGTCGGCGGCGCCGAAGCCCTCGCAGGTTAGGCAGAGCCTAACCCGTTCATCCGGGCTTCGCCCGGAAGACCCGGACAAAGGAACACATCGTGAGCGCCACCGTCACCCCCACCACCCTCGCCACCGGCAAGGTCGTCCAGGTTCTCGGCAACGTCGTCGACGTCGAGTTCCCGACCGCCGCGCTGCCCAACATCAACGACGCGCTGACCGTCCACATCGGCGGCGGCTCGAGCGCCGGCTCCAACGGCGTCGCGTCGCAGGACGGCATCAAGCTCTCGGGCACCGCGATGGCCGAGCGCGACCTCGTCCTCGAAGTGCAGGGCGAGCTGGGCAACAACCAGGTGCGCTGCCTGGGCATGGGCTCGACCGACGGGCTCGTGCGCGGCGCGGTCGTGCAGAACAGCGGCACCTCGATCACCGTTCCGGTCGGCGAAGGCACGCTGGGGCGCATCTTCAACGTCCTGGGCAAGGCCATCGACTCGACCGACGAGGTCAAGCATGCCGCGATGTGGCCGATCCACCGCGACGCGCCGACCTTCGCCCAGCAGGACCCGACCCCGAAGATCTTCGAGACGGGCATCAAGGTCGTCGACCTGATGGCGCCCTACACGCGCGGCGGCAAGGTCGGCCTGTTCGGCGGCGCCGGGGTCGGCAAGACCGTGCTCATCCAGGAGCTGATCCGCAACATCGCCCAGGTCCACAAGGGCTTCTCGGTGTTCACCGGCGTCGGCGAGCGCACGCGCGAAGGCAACGACCTCTGGATGGAGATGAAAGAGTCGGGCGTGCTCGCCCAGACCACGCTCGTCTTCGGCCAGATGGACGAGGCCCCGGGGGTGCGCTTCC
>JASLGJ010000436.1 GCA_030150085.1 Candidatus Elarobacter sp.
GGGAGCAGGCGGCGCAGTCGGTCGAAGAAGCCCACGATGGGAGTCTTGCACGTCGACGTCGTGACGCTCTTCCCGGAGATGTTCGCGCCGGTGATCGGGCTCTCGATCGTGGGCCGCGCGGTCGAGCGCGGCCTGGTCGAGGTGCGCCTGCACGACCTGCTCGACGCGCTGGAGGGCCGCGAGCGGGCCGACGAGCGGCCCTACGGCGGCGGCCCCGGGATGGTGCTGCGGATCGAGCCGCTGGCCCGCACCCTCGACGCGATCCTGGCCGCCGCCCCGCCGGACGAGGCGCGCCGGATCGTGCTGACCTCGGCCAGCGGCCGGCAGTTCCGCCAGGCCGACGCCGCGGCCTGGGCCCGGCTCGACCGCCTGATCCTGATCTGCGGCCACTACGAGGGCGTCGACGAGCGCCTGCGCGCGCTCTACCCGCTCGAGGAGGTCTCGCTGGGCGAGTTCGTCCTGACCGGGGGCGAGCTGGCCGCGCTGGCCTTTCTGGACGCCACGGTGCGCCTGGTCGAGGGCGCGATCGACCCGGACTCGGCCGCCGCGGAGTCGTGGGGCGAGAACGGCGGGCTGGACCACCCGGCCTACACGCGCCCGCCGGTCTTCCGCGGGGTCGAGGTCCCGGCCGTGCTGCTCAGCGGCGACCACGCCCGGATCGCCGCGTGGCGGCGCGAGCAGTCCCGCGCCCGGGCGACCGCCCGCAACGCCGCCCGCCCCCCGGCCGCGGCCGAAACGAGCCCGCGACCGGACCGAACCGAACCACTGCCGTAACCTGGGTAGTGGGTCACTTTCAACCTAAAAGTTACCCAGAGCTTGCTTGGATACCGGCCCTCTCTGAAGGGCGGGGTAAAACAAGCGTATGCCAGACCGCGAGCCGCCAATTACCGAAGGCGACTATCAGGCCCCGGGGTTTAATGCGCCTTGTCCTCGGCTCGACTGGAACGGCCGCCCTAAATGCGAGCACTCTGCTGGCGACCACGAAGTCGTCGACTTCGTCTGCCGTCTCTGTGCAGCAGAAGGAGAGCCCTCATTTCGCCCCTGTGCCAAGCCTGGTCAGCCGACGATAGGCGATCCGTTAAGGGCTGCCATCGGTCAGGAGCTTCTTGTTCACCGCCGAAATCACACGCGACCGACCTATGGTCTGCTTGAGTTTGTTGACAGTGCGACAGTGCGACTCGCCGCAATTGCCCATCCCGTCAGATTCGCCGATAACGGCGGGCGGTTACGTCGGGAAGAGGTCAGCTCGGTTCACCCGCTGGAGCAGTGGAAAAAACCGGTGCAGGAACCGCCGAAGTACTGATTCAGTGCTCCTGGACGGCGAGGGCCTTGTGTCGGCAGATCGTCCTGCCGGGCGACGCTGTGCTATGATGGCCCCATGCCAAAGTCCTCACGCACGGGCGACACGAACAGCCTAGCGGCCACGATCCTGGCCCGCCACACCGGCCAGCCGGTCCCGAGCGGCCTGAGCGAGGCCGGAGCGGCCCCGGGCGACCCGCAGGCGGTGACCGCTGAGGTCCAGGGCACCGCGATCGTGCTGGCCCTACGGAGCGGGGTCGAGCTGCGGGTGCCGATCGGGCTCGTTCCAGACCTGCCCGCCGACGCGGACCCCGAGCTGCTGGCGGACGTGCGGATCGCGGACGACGGCGAGCGGCTACGCTGGCCGGCGCTGGGGGTCGAGCACACGGTCCCGGCGCTGCTGGCGGCCGTGCTGGGCCTACGGACCGCTCACGCGAGCGGCCGGAAGGGCGGGCTCAAGGGCGGGCACGCGCGAGCCGCCGCGCTATCGCCCGAGCAACGGGCCGAGAGCGCGCGCAAGGCCGCCGAGGCACGCTGGGGCGACAAGAAACGATAGAATTGGTAGAATGAAGAAGCCCCGCCGAAGCGGGGCCCGCGCTTGTTGTTTGGATTCACCGCACGGTCTGAACAGGGTCACGGGGTCCTCACCTCCTTCCAAGGGGTGGCAGCGAGAGCGGAACGGAGCCGGGGGGACACGATCCCCACACGCGGTATCAGCGCGTGCCCTGGGTTTCTAAGGCCCGGTCGGACACCTGTCACGAATCGGCGGCTCCATCAGAGGCCGGCTCCGCCTTCTTCCGAAGCGGGGCCGGCTTCGTGGTCGTAACCGGCAAAAATAAGTCGAGCTGATGCGTGAACGCATTAATCAGCCCCTCACGCGCAGCGTGCGTCCAGCGGTCCCCTTCGGTGATACTACGCGCTGACCGCAAAAAGGCGTCGATGGCCGGGTGAAAGAGGATGTTGTCCATTGGAGGTGGCGGGGGCGGCGGCGTTTCGTCGTTTCCCACAAGTCCGTTCGCGGGCTTGGGCTTAGCCGTACGGCGCGACTTACGCCCGCCACCACCGCCGCCTCGCGCTGACCGCTCAAGGACGAGCGGATGCATCTTGATTCCGTTCGCTTTGGCCGCTGCGGTAAAGAATGACTTCGCCTTGGCCGTCGTCGCGGCGTCCATGCCCTGCTCATTGAACCACCCGTTGACTTCTGCCGGGCCGGCGGTTGCGAGCGGCAGGGCCACGAGACCAGCATATTTCTCTCGAAGCAGCTGGGCCAAAGCTGCACCGCGCGTGTCCTGATTTAGAAGCGGCTTCAGGTGCTCTTCGTTGAAAGCGTTATTGTCTTTCACCAGGTCGAAAAACTTGAACGCGCGGATGATCTGGTAGCGAGCCGAACCGGAATAC
>JASLGJ010000446.1 GCA_030150085.1 Candidatus Elarobacter sp.
CTGCGGGGCGCGCGACCTGGGCGAGGCCCTGCGCCGCATCGCCGAGGGCGCCGCGATGAGCCGCAGCAAGGGCGAGGCCGGCTCGGGCAACATCGGCGAGGCCGTGCGCCACATGCGCACGATCCGCGACGAGATCGCCCGCCTGTCGGTGATGCCCAAGGAAGAGCTGGTCGCCCGCGCGCGCGACCTGGGCGCGCCGCTGGAGCTGGTCGCCGAGGTGGCGGAAGCCAAGAAGCTGCCCGTCGTGCTGTTCTGCGCCGGCGGCGTGTCGACGCCGGCCGACGCCGCGCTGATGATGGAGCTGGGCGCCGAGGGCATCTTCGTCGGCAGCGGCATCTTCGCATCGACCGATCCCAAGGCGTTCGCCCGCGCGATCGTCGACGCCACGACGCACTGGCAGAACGCCGACGTGGTGCTCAAGGCGCACCAGTCGATCCCCGAGGAAGCCAAGGCGATGGACGGGCTCGACCTGCGCACCCTCGCCCCGCACGAGCTCCTCGCCAGCCGCGGCAATTAGCATGGCGACGCCCACCGTGGGCGTCCTCGCCCTGCAAGGTGACGTCGTCGAGCACGTAGGCGCGCTGGAGCGGGCCGGTGCTCGCGCCGTCGAGGTGCGGACGCCCGAGGATCTGGCGCGAGTCGACGCGCTGGTCGTGCCCGGCGGCGAGTCGACCACGGTGATGAAGCTGCTCGACCGCTTCGGCCTGATCGACCCGATCAAGCGGCGCGTCGCGGACGGCATGCCGTTCTGGGGCACCTGCATGGGCATGATCGTCGCCGCGCGCGACGTGGCCGACATGGACCAGCCCTCGCTGGGCCTGCTCGACGTTACCGTGCGCCGCAACGCCTTCGGCCGCCAGGTCGACTCGGCCGAAGTCCCGCTCGCCATCGACGCGCTCGGCGCGGAGCCGTTCCCCGCGATCTTCATCCGCGCGCCCTGGATCGAGCGCACCGGCCCGAACGTCGAAACCCTCGCCGAACGCGACGGCCACGGCGTGATGGTGCGGGAGAAGAACGTGCTGGGCACGTCGTTCCACCCCGAGCTGACCGGCGACGACCGCGTGCACGGGTATTTCCTGGGAATGCTCGGCTCGGAACGATCCATCGCTTCGGCCAGCTCGGCCCGTACGGAGAGCACGGAAGAGCTGGTCGCGCCAGACTGACGCGCCGTCACGCGAAGACTCGGATGCGGGCGTTCGTTCACGGCGTCCGCATCGCCGTTTTCAGAACGACTCGGTGACCGTTCCGAGCCCGTCGTTCTCGATGCTGGTGACGCCGGACAGCATGTCGCGCCAGGCGCGGGCGATCGTGGTCTCGAGCGGGCGCAGGGCGTGCGGCGCGCCCGCGACCTCGTAGTAGCGCGCGAAGACGCCCAGGCCGCGCAGCGCGCGGACGCTGGCGCGCACCGCGGCGGTGCCGATCACCTCGTCGGCGGAGCCGATCACCAAGTACGCGCCCTGGCCGTGCAGGCGGCGGCCGACGGCGCGCGCGTCGTCGCCGCGCAGGAAGCCCGCGATGCCGAGAAAGCCGGCGTACCCGCGCGCGCCGCGCGCGACCGCGTGGTACGCCGAGAAGACGCCGTTCGAGAAGCCGCCGATGTAGCGCCGGCGCGGGTCGAGCGCGAGCCCGGTGCCGAGCGCCGTCTGCGCCGCGTCGAGCGAGGCCAGCATGGCGTCCGCGTCACGGTCGTCGCCGCCGGGCGCGAGCACGACCGTGCCGGTCGCGTCGGCCAGCTCGCGCAGGAAGCGGCGCGCGATCAGGTCGCTCTCGGGCTGCGAGGCGCCGTGCAGCAGCACCACCAGCGCCGCCGGGCGGCGTGCGTCGTAGCCGGCGGGGACCCAGTACGCGAACGGCACCGGCAGGCTGCCGGCCTGCGCCACGCCGGCGTGCGCGCCGGGCGCCGTGCTCGGCGCGTCGCCGCTGCCGCGCAGCACCTGCGGCACGGCCGCCTCGTCGAGGTCCGCGCGCCGTTCGAGGTCGGCCAGTACCGCTTCGTTCGGGTCCGCCGCCAGCGCGGCTACCGTCTGCGCCGCCGAGCCCAGCCGCACCAGCAGCTCCTCGCGCGCCGCCGGCGCGATGATGCGCGGCTCCGCGATGATGGCGTTGAGCTTCTCGTAGCGAGCCCGCAGGGTATCGAGCCGCGCGTGTGCCGTTGGGACTTGCGCCGTCGCCTGCGCAATCGTGGCGACCGCCGCGAGCGCAAGCGCGGCCGCCGCTCTCACCGGCCCAGGCCGTCGTCCGGCAGGGCGACCACGCCGTCGAGCATGTCGCGCCAGGCGCGGGTGATGCCGGTCGCGTTCGGGCCCAGGCCGTGGACCGCGCCGGGGACCTCGTAGTACCGGGCGGGGACGCCGGCGGCGCGCAGGGCGCGGGCGTTCGCGCGCACCGGCGCGGTGCCGAAGGCCTCGTCGCGGCTGCCGATCACCAGGTACACGCCCTTGCCGCGCAGCTTCCGCTCCACCGCCGCCGCGTCGGCGTCGTCGAGCACGCCGGCGATGCCGAGGAAGCCGGCCGGCGCCCGGGCCGCGCGCGCGACCGCGTGGAACGCGCCGAACACGCCGCGCGACACCCCGCCCCAGTAGATCCGCTTGGGGTCGATGGCCAACGCCGGGCTCAGCGCGGCCTGGGCGGCTTCCAGCCCAGCGGCCATCGCGTCGCCGTCGCGGTCGTCGCCGCCCGGCGCCAGCACCACCGTGCCGGTCGCGTCCGCCAGCTCGCGCAGGAAGCGCCGCGCGACGATGTCGGTCTCGGGCTCGCCCGCGCCGTGCAGCAGCACCACGAGCGGGGCCGGCCGGCGCGGGTCGTAGCCGGCCGGGACCCAGTAGGCGAACGGCACCGGCGCGTCGCCGGCCCGGGCCAGCCCGACGTGCGCGCCGGGCGCGGCTTCGACCGGGTCGCCGACCCCGCGCAGCAGCTCG
>JASLGJ010000477.1 GCA_030150085.1 Candidatus Elarobacter sp.
GGTCGCCCTCGTGGGCGCCCGCGGTGACCCCGGCGCCCGAGGCGTCCCGCAGCGCGGTGCTGAGCCGGCGGCTCCACTCCGCCACGACCGGATCGGCGGCCGACTCGGCGCCGTGGCCGCCGGTGGAGACCTTGCCGTGGACGGGCTCGCGCACGTCGCTGAAGCGGTGCCCGAGATCCCACGCCGCGAGCGCGGGGTGCCCGCGCAGCCGCTCGCCCACCGCGCGGGCGAAGACGAGCTGCGCGTCGAGCAGCGGGCCGGCGTAGAGGTTGCCGGCCCCGTACGGCGACTCGCTCTCGCCGCTGAACGTGCGGTAGGGGCCGCGCGGCGCGCGCCGGTCGAGCGCCCACGCGGGCAGCCAGTTGACCCCGCACATGTGGCCGCAGAACAGGGTCGGCACGCCGGCCAGACCGGCACCTTCCAGCAGCCCGAGCACGGTTTCCAGCCGTTCGAGCATCAGCGGGTCGAGCGCGTCGGGCCGCGGCTGGAAGTCGTCCCAGCGCAGGAAGAAGCGCACCGTGTCCAGCCCCAGGCCCGCGATGCGGGCGAAGTCCTCGCGCGCCTCGCCCGCGTCGAAGCGGCGCCACCAGGCCAGCGCGCTGCGCCGCGGCCAGTAGTTCACGCCCAGGGAAAATCGCATCGTTCGCGCCCTCCTCAGCGGGAACGCCGAATTACTGCCGCACACGACGCGGGCGGGTATGCATCGAGCATCTCGACCGCGACGAAGTCCGGACCAGCGTAATGTGGCCACGCTTCACGAACGATCCCGATGAAGCGGCGCCGCGCTTCGTCGGGGTGCCCTTTGGCGAGATCGAGATCGCCTGCGAAGAGCTGCGGCCATGACGAGAGCGAATTCACCTGCGCAGCTCGATGAAAGTCGCGCTCCGCTGCCGCATCATCACCCTTGGACGCCGCACGCAGTCCGCTCAGCAATCGCGATCGGAAACCATCGGCGACATCGTCACCGGAAAGCGGCGATGCGCTCTGGTTGCCCAGCAACGCGCCATAGGAGACGAACGATTTGCGAAGGTTTCCGGCCGTGGCATCGGTATCGGGCCAAAAAGCCATGGTGCTATCGTATTGTCGCGCGCGCTTCCACCAAACGTATGCCGTACACGAGTCACCTAGTTGCAAATAGTCATATCCCAAGCTGATCGCGTTATCGGACTGCATCGGACCGCCATGCTTCAGCGCTCTACCGGTCCCCGAAAAAATGCCATCCAGCTTGAGCCGAATGGGAATGGCACGTCGTGCGTCCCCGGTATTCTCACGCGCTTCCGCGGCCGCGGCAAGCGCTTGGGGTTCAGATGATGCCGCCGGCCGATTCGTACTCGCATGGGCCGGTAGGACCATGGTAGCCAGTGAGATTGCCGCGATACTAACCAAAGTACGCACGATATGCATTCTACCTAAGCCCGGACCTCAGTGCCAGTTGAAATTTCCAGTCCATTGAGCGTCGGTGACCGTTGAAGTCGTCTGGGTCAAGCATCCCTGACTCGAACCGTTTCCAACATAGGTTCCCGTTACGTCGAAACGGTAAGGCCCACCTACTGCACCCGCAGCGTAATACGTGATGCCTCCGCTTGTGTTACCCGCTATCTGGGTAGAAGCAACGGTCGCGCCGCTCGGGCTGACGAGGTTGACGCTGACTGAGGTCGCACCTGAGTTGGACAGCGCTATGGTGAGCGCTCCGGCCGATGTGGTCGGAGCGTTCGTCTTCTGAGCCGTGTAGTAGCTCACGGTCGTATCGGGTGTCGTATAGCGATTCGTATAGAACTGCGGATAGGGTGGGTCGTTTCCAGTCGGACACTTTTCGGTTACGGACTGGTGCGTAGAGCTTCCGTTCGCCGGTGGATCGCCACCGTTGTCGTAAAGAGCTATCCCTTCGGTCTCGAAATTGTAGACCGGGTATTGGAAGTTACCGTAGGACGTTCGCACTTCTCCGTCATCCGGCACGCTATAGGCAATCCAGTCCTGAGTTCCTTCGCCAGCACATGTATTCGTCTGCATCTGAGCATAGATCGAAGGCCAAAGGCTTGGACTGACGGGAAAGCCGGCACCGGCATACGGCGGATTGCTGCCGTTGAGACATTGCCCGAGCGCAAGGTTGTTGATCTGGATCTGCGGCGATCCTCCGGTCATGCCGAATTCATAGCCATCGTGCGCTACACCGTCGACAGTTCCCGGAAGCTGCGCGATACTGACCATGTACTTGAGCACGTCTCCCGGCCCATACCAGTCCGCCTGGTTTGCAGCCTGTTCTGCGATCGTGAGCGGATAATAGTTCTGACCGTTGAGGTTGACGTTCGTATTAACCGAACCCGATGTGATGTAAAAACTGAGAAACGCTGTCTGCCCGCACTGAGGGCTGAGGTTATGGTTGAAAATTTGTCCTTGATGTGTGGAATCCAATACCATATAAACATCGTAGGCGTTTCTCGAGGAACTGTACTGGAATCCACCGTCGGCCGTGTCGTTACCGCTGTCGCTCCATCCTCCGCCGTAAATGTTGCCGGTGTCTCCGGCAGGGCCCTGGTAGTTCACGACGCTGCCATCCACCGACGTGGCGTTGCAAGGCAGCGAGATTTGCGCGAACTCATACGTATAGCCCGGATCGGAATAGATGCGGCGGTACGGTCCCGTCGACGTGACTGCCGGTGGGTCAGAATATGACGGGTGGCGCACTTTCCCGCTCGCCGCGACGGTCTTCGGTTTTGGGCCGTGAGGAGGAAGAGGAATGACGCGTCCGGCCTCGTCGTAGACGGCATTCTGGCCAGGTACCGGTTTTCTCAGAATGGTGCTTGCCGCGAGCGCGTTTCTGTTCGAGTAGATGTGCCCGCTCTTGTCGACGTAGATCACGTTCTTGCGCATCGTCTTTGGCTGGTCGAGCATCACCGCCCGGATGACCTTGCGATCGGTGGCCGATATACTGCTGTCGATGTATTTGTCGACGTCGGCATCGGCGATGGACTCCGTCGGCACCAAATCGGCTGTGCTATCGAGCGATCGCGGTCCTTGCGAAGCGAACTGCGACCGCTCTGCTGGCGGCAGCGTCGTTCCTTTACCGGTTCCGGGGGAGCACGCCGCGGCACCGAGCAACGCACAGGCCGCAAGACTCGCCGCGAGAGTCTTGGTCCGTTTTCGCCAAGGCGGATTCGAGCGATCACAGGCACAGCGATGCGCGGTCCGTATTGCGATGATCTTCATCCGGCTGATCAAGGGAAAGCCCTCTAAAGAAGTGTGTGTGCGCCGATATACTGCCGTTCTCAAAGGCCCCTCATGTATCGACTCGCACATTCAGGTATCGGCGAGGCGATGCTGGGACCGTCAGGGTCTTACGCTGAAATGCACCGCTGTGACGTTCGGCGCAAGACCGGCACGTTGGAGCGGGTGCACGTCGAACAACTGTCGGCGTAGACGTTTTCGGCTGGCCCCGATGACGACTTGGGACAGGGCATGACCTTATGACAACCCAAGGCGTGCCCGGCGAGGTCTAATCGGATAGCCGTTCTTGCTTGGCAGCCTGCCTTCGAGCGGGAGCCGGCGCGGGCCGAGCGGAACGCGGAAAGCGGCTTATTCGAGGAGTTCCCTTTGTCACGCACCGACGTTCCCGCCTCCGACCTCCCGCTGCTCGCGCCGTGGCCCGGCCCGTACGGCGGCCTGCCGCCCTTCGACCGCTTGCAGGCGGCGGACTTCGCGCCCGCGCTGCGCGCGGCGATGGCGGCGAAGCGGGCCGAGATCGCCGCGATCACGGCCGACCCCGCGCCCGCGACGTTCGCGAACACCGTGCTCCCGCTGGAGCGCTCGGGCGAGGCGCTCAACCGCGTGCGCGCGCTGTTCAACGTCTACGGCAGCTCGATGAACTCCGGGCCGATGCGCGCGCTGCAGTCGGAGCTCTCGCCCGAGCTGGCCGCGTTCGGCGACGAGATCGTGCAGAACGAAGGCTTGTTCCGGCGCGTCGAAGCGGTGTACGAGGCGCGCGAGACGTCCGGCCTGACGCCCGAGCAGCAGCGCCTGACCAAGGTGATCTACGACCGCTTCGTGCGCCAGGGCGCGGCGCTGGACGGCGCGCGCAAGGCCCGCCTGGGCGAGATCAACCAGGAGCTGGCGCGCCTCTACACCGCGTTCAGCCAGAACGTGCTGGCCGACGAAGAGGAGCAGGTGCTGCTGCTCGAGCGCCCCGAGGACCTCGCGGGGCTGCCGGACTCGCTGCGCGAGTCGGCCGCGCGCGCCGCGGCGGACCGCGGCCGTCCGGGCGCGTGGGCGATCGCCAACACCCGCTCGGCGATGGAGCCGTTCCTCGTCAACTCCACCCGGCGCGACCTGCGCGAGCGCGGCTGGCGCCTGTGGACCCAGCGCGGCGACAACCCCGGCCCGCACGACAACAAGCCGCTGATCGCGCGCATCATGCAACTGCGGGCGGAGAAGGCGGCGCTGCTCGGCTACGAGACGTACGCGCACTGGATCACCGCCGACAACATGGCCAAGACGCCCGACGCCGCGATGGCGCTGCTGATGAAGGTCTGGCCGGCCGCCGTGGCCCGCGCCCGCGAGGAGATCGCCGAGATGCAGGCCGCGGCCGACGCCGAGGGCGGCGGCTTCGCGCTCGCGCCGTGGGACTACCGCCACTACGCCGAAAAGGTCCGCCAGGCCAAGTACGACCTCGACCAGGACGAGGTCAAGCAGTACCTCCAGCTCGAACGCATGCGCGAGGGCATGTTCTGGGCCGCCGGCAAGCTCTACGGGCTGGAGTTCGCGCCGCTCGAGGGCGTGCCGGTGTACCACCCCGACGTGCGGGCGTACGAGGTGCGGCGCGAGGGCGCGCACGTCGGCCTGCTCTACGTCGACCCCTACGCGCGCGAGGGCAAGTCCTCGGGCGCGTGGATGAACCACTACCGCACCCAGGAGGGGCTGTCCGGGAGCACCCCGATCGTCTCGAACAACCTCAATTACATCCCGGGCGAGCCGGGCGCGCCGGTGCTGATCTCGTGGGACGACGCGACGACGCTGTTCCACGAGTTCGGCCACGGTCTGCATGGGCTGCTCTCGTCCGTCACCTACCGCACCTTGGCGGGTACCTCGGTCGCGCGCGACTTCGTCGAGTTCCCCAGCCAGATCAACGAGCGCTGGCTGCCGACCGGCGAGGTGCTCGAGCGCTTCGCGCGCCACCACGCCAGCGGCGCGCCGATTCCGCCCGAGCTGGTCGCCAAGCTGGAGCGCGCGCGCACCTTCGGGCAAGGCTTCAAGACCGCCGAGTACCTCGGCTCGGCGCTCTACGACCTGCGCCTCCACCTCGCCGCGCGCGGGCAGGAGATCGACCCGGCCGCGTTCGAGCGCGAGCTGCTGGCCGAGATCGGCATGCCCGAGCAGATCGTGATGCGCCACCGCCCGCCGCACTTCAACCACGTCTTCTCGGGCGACTCGTACTCGGCGGGCTACTACGACTACCTGTGGGCCGACACGCTGACCGCCGACGCGTTCGAGGCCTTCACCGAGGCCGGCGACCCGTTCGACGCGGCGGTCGCGCGGCGGCTGCAAAGCGCGGTGCTGAGCGTGGGCAACACCGTTCCGCCCGACGAGGCGTTCCGGGCCTTCCGCGGGCGCGACGTCGACACGTCGGCGCTGATGCGCGACCGCGGGTTCCCGGTCACCGCGAGCGCGGAAGCCTAGCGTGCCGACCGGCGGCGAGGCGCTGGTTCGCGCGCTGCGCGCGAACGCGGTCGAGCGCGTGTTCTGCGTGCCCGGCGAGAGCTTTCTGGCCGCCCTCGACGCGCTCTACGACGCGCCCTCGATCCAGGTCGTCACCTGCCGCCACGAGGCCGGCGCGGCCAACATGGCCGAGGCCGACGGCAAGCTGACCGGCCGGCCGGGAATCTGCTTCGTCACCCGCGGCCCGGGCGCGACGCACGCCGCCATCGGCGTCCACACCGCCCGCCAGGACAGCACCCCGCTGATCCTGTTCGTCGGCCAGGTGGCGCGCGGGATGCGCGGGCGCGAGGCG
>JASLGJ010000552.1 GCA_030150085.1 Candidatus Elarobacter sp.
TTGGCCTCGGGGACGCCGAGCAGCACGGGCGCGATCACCCGCTTGCCCAGCGCCGTGGCGAACACTTCGCTCAGCTCGTCGACGAAGACGAAGGCCATCGTGTCGCGCACTTCCTTGGGCACGTCCTCGAGGTCGATCTCGTTGCGCCGCGGCAGGATCACTTTCTTGATCCCGGCCCGCTTCGCGCCGAGCACCTTCTCCTTGACGCCGCCGATCGGCAGGACCTGACCGGTGAGGGTGATCTCGCCCGTCATCGCCAGCTCCGGATCGACCTTGAGGTTGGTCAGCAGCGAGACGATCGAGGTCGAGAGGCTCACCCCCGCCGACGGCCCGTCCTTGGGGATGGCGCCGGCCGGGATGTGGATGTGCAGGTCGTGCTTGGCGAACCAGTCCTCGGCCAGCCCGAGCTCGCCCGAGCGCGAGCGCAAAAACGAGATCGCGGCGGTGGCCGATTCCTTCATCACGTCGCCGAGCTGGCCGGTCAGGGTGAACTTGCCGCTGCCCGGCATGGCGGTCGTCTCGATGAACAGGATGTCGCCGCCGACCGGCGTGTAGGCCAGGCCCGTCGCCACGCCGACCGAGGCCGTGCGCCGCTTGACCTCGTTGTAGAAGCGCGGCTTGGACAGGTAGTCGACCAGGTTCTCGGGCTTGATCCGCGCCTTGTACTTGGGCTCCTCGGCGACCCGGCGCGCGACCTTGCGGAAGATCGTGCCGATCTCGCGCTCCAGGTTGCGCACGCCGGCCTCGCGGGTGTAGTCGCCGATGACGGCCTTGAGCGCGCTGTCGGCGATGGCGACCTGGTTCTCCTTGAGCCCGTTGGCTTTCTTCTGCTTGGCGACCAGATAGCGCTTGGCGATCTGCATCTTCTCGAGCTCGGTGTAGCCCGAGAGCTGGATGATCTCCATGCGGTCGCGCAGCGGGCCGCTGATCGAGTCCAGCGTGTTGGCGGTGCAGATGAACAGCACCCGCGAGAGGTCGAACGGCAGGTCGAGGTAGTGGTCGCGGAACGAGTTGTTCTGCTCGGGGTCGAGCACTTCGAGCAGGGCCGACTGCGGGTCGCCGCGGTAGTCGCCGCCGACCTTGTCGATCTCGTCGATCATCATCACCGGGTTGTTGGTCCCGGCATCGCGCAGCGCGCGCACGATCGTGCCCGGCATGGCGCCGATGTAGGTCCGGCGGTGGCCGCGGATCTCGGCCTCGTCGCGCACGCCGCCGACCGACAGGCGCACGAACTTGCGCCCCATCGCCTTGGCGATCGACTGCCCGAGCGACGTCTTGCCGACGCCGGGCGGGCCGACGAAGCACAGGATCGGGCCGGTCAGCTTGTTCTTGAGCTTGCCGACGGCCAGGTACTCGACGATGCGGTCCTTGATCTTCTCGAGGTCGTAGTGGTCCTCGTCGAGGATCGCGCGGGCCTTGCCGATGTCGATCTGGTCCGAGGTGGAGACGCTCCAGGGCAGCTGCACGATCCAGTCGAGGTACGTGCGGATGACGCTGTACTCGGGGCTGGCCTGGGGAACTTTCGCCAGCCGGTCGAGCTCGCGCTCGGCGGCCTTCTTGACGTCCTCGGGCATGTTGGCTTCGTCGATCTTCTTGCGCAGCTCGGCCGCCTCGGCTTGCTGCGGGTCGCCCTCGCCCAGCTCGTCCTGGATCGCGCGCATCTGCTGGCGCAGGTAGAAGTCGCGCTGGTTCTTCTCCATCTCGCGCTGGATGTCGGACTGGATCTTGTGACCCAGCTCGACCACCTCGAGCTCCTTGGTGATGAGCATGGTGAGGCGGCGCAGGCGCTTGGCCGTGTCGCGCTCTTCGAGGATGGCCTGGCGGTCGGCGGTGTCCAGCCGCATGGTCGAGGCCACGAAGTACGAGAGCAGGTTGGGATCGGAGATGTTGTTGACCTCCATCTCCATCTCGCGCGGGGCCTGCGGCAGGTAGCCGAGCAGCTTCTGGAAGAGCGTGCCCAGGTTGCGCTGCATCGCGACGAGCTGATCGCTGTCGCGCGTCACGTCGGGCATCTCGGTGTAGGTCGCGGCCAGGTACGGCTCGGTCGCGACGAACTGGTCGATGCGGAAGACCGGGCCGCCCGCGACGATGCAGCGCAAGGTTCCGTCGGGAACCTTGAGCATCTTCTGGATCGTGCCGATCGTGCCGAAGCGGCGCACGTCGTCCGGACCGGGGTCCTCGGTCTCCTTGTCCTTGAGCACGACGAGACCGATCTGCTTGCCTTCGCGCAGCGCTTCCTCGACGAGCTGGATGCCGGGGCGCTTCACCACCGCCAGCGGGATCACGGTATTGGGGAACAGCACCGCGTCCTGGAGCGGCAGGATGCCGAGGATCTCGGGCGCCTTGTCGGGTTTCGCCATCAGGCTAGGGTCCTTCTGACCGTCATGCGGACCTGGGTGCGCACGATCGGGAATTTCGTGGATTGGGCGAGCGGGAGACGGATCGTCAGGATGCCGTCCCGGTAGGCGGCGCTGGCGCCGTCGGCGTCGATCGGAATCGGCAGCCGAATGCGCCGCACGAAGGCGCCGGACTGGATCTCCTTGCGCAGCAGCGAGGCGTTGCGCGAGACGGCCCGGGTCCGGCGCTCGCCGGCGATGGAGAGGTCGGCGTCGTCGGCGTAGACGCGCAGGGAGTCGGGGTCGGCCCCGGCCAGCTCGACGTGCACGACGAACGCGCCGCCCTCCTCGTCGAGGTGGACGTCGGTGTTGGGCTCGAAGCGGCCGTGGCCGCCCCGGTGCGCGAAGAGCCGGTCGAACTCGAGCAGCTCGTCGTTACGCACGAGCCGGCGTACCTGTTCCGTTCATGGTTAGCACTCTCTCCAACACACTGCCAGCAGGGGTGGTTTCCGCTCCGCTCGGCGTACCCTTTCGGCCCCTCTTCGGCCCGCCCGCCGGGGACGGCCGCCCCCTCGGCCGTATTCCGTTCGGTAACGTACCGACAAGAACGGCGGCGGTCGGTTAGAGTGAAGTCTTCCAAACCCGTCGGCGATGCGTTCTCGTCGCGCGGCGAGTGCTTGCGTTCCGAGGTTCCTACGCTCACCCTCGCTTCCAACCACCTCCTCGACGCGCTGCCCGACGACGTCCGCGACGCCGTGATGAACGAGCTCGAACGCGTGACGCTGCCGCTGCGCACCACGATCTACGAGCCGGGCGGGCGCATCGGGCAAGTCTACTTTCCGATCGACGGCATCATCTCGGTCGTGACCGTCATGCGCGACGGAACCCAGATCGAGGTCGTCACGGTCGGCCGCGAAGGGGTCAGCGGGGCGCAGGGGCTGCTGGACGGCGGCCGGGCCAGCTCGCTGACCTACGTCCAGATCGCGGGCGACTACTACCGGCTCTCGTTCGAGCGCTTCGCCGCCCTGTGCGCGCGGCACGCCCCGCTGCGCGGGCTGATCGAGCAGTACCTGAGCGCGCTGCTCGACGTGATGGCGCAGTCGATCGCCTGCAACCGCCTGCACTACGTCAGCCAGCGCTGCGCGCGCTGGCTGCTGATGACCCGCGACCGGGTCGGGCGGGACGAGTTCCGGCTCACCCACGAGGTACTGGCCACCATGCTGGGCGTGCGCCGGGCGGGCGTCAGCATCGCCGCCGCGGCGCTGCAGCAGTCCGGCTGCATCAGCTACGCCCGCGGCCGCTTCACGGTGGTGGACCGGGCCGGCCTGGAGAGCGCGGCCTGCGAGTGCTACGCGGCGATCGAGGATGCCTACGCGCGCCGGCGCGGCTGATTTTCGGGGCACGATCCGGGCATGAAGGCTTCGGATCGCTACCTGCGCGCGCTGGGCATCGGCCTGGTGAGCGGCCTGCGCTCGCTGACCGGCCCGGCCGCGGCCCGCGTCCGCCGGGGCGGCACGCCGGCCCTGGTGCTGCCCCTGCTGGCGCTGGGCGAGCTGGTCGCCGACAAGCTGCCCGGCATCCCGCCCCGCACCGCCCCGCCGTCCCTCGTGGGACGGGCCCTGGCGGGCGGTTTCGCCGGTGCGACCCTGGTGGGCGCCGATGG
>JASLGJ010000272.1 GCA_030150085.1 Candidatus Elarobacter sp.
CTGCCGCGCCGCGGCGCGGCGGCGCCCGCGCCCGACGTGAGCGACGTCGTCGCGCGCATCCCCGGCGTGACCGGCGTGCTGGCGCGCACCATGGACGACGCGCCGCCGCTGCTCGCGCTGCGCGCCGGGGAGCGCTTCGCCTCGGCCTCGGTGATCAAGCTGGCGATCATGGTGACGGTCTACCGGGCCTACGACGCCGGCACCGCCGCGCCGGCGAGCACCGTGCGCACCCGCGCGTCCGATCTGATCGGCGGCTCGGACGTGCTGGCCGGCTCGCCGCCGGGCAAGGCCTGGAGCCTCGACGCGCTGGTCAAGGCCATGATCCGCGTCAGCGACAACGCGGCCTCGAACACGCTCATCACCGCGTTCGGGATGGACACCGTCAACGCCACGATGCGCGCGGCCGGGATGACCGCCTCGCGCCTGGGACGGCACTTCGCCGACGTCGTGCCGAGCTGGCACGTCAGCGAGAACGTCATCACCCCGGCCGACACCGCGACCCTGCTCTACGCGATCGAGCGCGGGGCGCGCGAGGGCATCCCGACCGTGGCCAGCCCGCAGAGCTGCCGCGCCATGATCGAGATCCTGTTCGGCAACGACGACCGGACCAAGATCGTGCGCGGCCTCCCCCCCGGCACGCCCTGCGCGCACAAGACCGGCGAGATCACCGGGGTGCGCAACGACGCCGGGATCGTCGACCCCTTCGGGGACGTGCCCTACGTCCTGGTGGTGCTGACCAAGGACCTGCGCGACCAGAGCGCGGGCAACGCCGGGATCGCGGCCATCGCGCGCCGCGTCGACGCCGCGCTGCGCGGCTCGGCGTAGCCCCCGCCCGCCGCCGGCCCCAAGCGGGCTAGCGCCGCCTACCCAATTTCCGGTATATCGCCCCTCCCGTCCGCCCGCCTACCCTGGGGCGAACAGGAGGACCCCTATGAAAAAACTGGCAGCCGTCGCGCTCACTGTGGGCGTGGCGACGGCATCGTGCTCGGGCGGACACGGCGGCTCCGTGCTCCCCGCTTCCGGGACCCAGCCGCACGCCGTGCGCACCGCGCGCGCCGCCGCCCCGGCCGGCTGGGCCAACACCGCGACCCAGGTCTCGAGCTTGCTCAACGCGACCGACCAGGGCCCGCTGGCGGCCTCCAAGCCGCTCACCGTGCGGCTCGGCCTGGCGCTCCACAACGTGCCCCAGCTCCAGGCCGCGATCGCGGCCGGCCAGGTGGTCAGCCCGGCGCAGTTCGCCGCGACCTACGGGCCGACCGCGGCCGAGGCCCAGCAGGTGGCGAGCTACCTGCAGAGCCAGGGCCTGAGCAGCGTGACCGTCGCGCCCAACCGGCTGCTGGTCAGCGCCAGCGGCACGGCGGCCCAGGTGGCGGCGGCCTTCGACACGACCCTGCACGCCTTCAGCCAGAACGGCGCCAGCCGCTTCGCCAACACCACCCCGGCCTACGTGCCGGCGGCGCTCGACGGGATCGTCGTCGCGGTGCTCGGGCTCAACGACGTGCCGGCCTTCAAGCCGACCATCCACCTCGGCCCCGCGGCCGGAACGCCGCCCTCTCCCTGCACCGTGACCGGCGTGCTCGCCTGCGTGCGCAGCTACGCCCCGGCGGACTACTGGCGCGCCTACGACGTCGGCGGCGTGCCGGCGGCGAGCGGCGTGAACGTCGCGATCATGACCGAGGGCGACGTCTCCGGAGCGGTCGCGGACTTCCGCGTCAACGAGCAGAACGGCGGCCTGAGCCAGGTGCCGGTGATCGTCAAGCCGGTCGGCGCCGCGAGCAGCGACACCGCCGGCAACGACGAGTGGACGCTCGACATGTACGCCTCGAGCGGCATGGCGGGCTCGGTCGGCGCGCTCTACCTCTACGACACGACCTCGCTCAGCGACGCCGACATCGCGGCCGAGTACAACGCCTGGGTGAGCGACGACATCGCCCCGGTCGGCAACTCCTCGTTCGGCGGCTGCGAGTTCGGCCCGGTGCTGGACGGCTCGCTGGCGATGATCGACCAGATCCTCATGCAGGGCGCGGCCCAGGGCCAGACCATGTTCGCCTCGTCGGGCGACACCGGCTCGTTCTGCTCGGTCGGCACGCCCAACGGCGTCCCGGCGGGCGTGCCCGAGGTCGAGTACCCGGCCGCCTCGCCCTACGTCGTCGCGGTCGGCGGCACGACCTTGGTCACCACGGCGGCCGGCGCCTACCAGGGCGAGGTGAGCTGGTACGCGGGCGGCGGCGGGCTGAGCACCTTCGAGACCGCCCCGACCTGGGAGAGCGGCGTGCAGCCGGCCAGCGCCGCGCTGCGCGGCGTCCCGGACGTCTCGATGGACGGCGACCCCAACACCGGCATGAGCATCTACACGGCGAGCACCGGCGCGACGGCGATCGGCGGCACCAGCCTCTCCTCGCCGCTGGCGGCCGGGGTGTGGGCGCGGCTGATCCAGAGCCACGGCCCGCTCGGCTTCGCCGCCCCGCGCCTCTACCGCTCGTTCAGCGCGACCGCGGCCGGCTCGCCGACGCTCGCGGTGCCGCCGACCACGCCCCACGGCGGCTTCCACGACATCCTGGCCGGCGCGAACGGCGCGTTCACCACGCTGCCCGGGTACGACTACAACACGGGCCTGGGCACCCTCGACGTCAGCGCGCTCAACGCCGCGATCTGACGCCGCCACCGTCCCACCGGGTGTGGAAAGGGGCGCCGCGCGAGCGGCGCCCCTTCGTTTTCCGGGCGAGCGTTTTTCAGTTGGTGTGCTCGCGGCCCTGGACGGTTTCGAACAGGAACCAGATGCGCTGCTCGGTCTCGTCGATGAAGTTCTCCAGCAGCGAGGCGGTCGCCACGTCGCCGACGTCGTCGCACAGCGCGTGGACCTCGCGCATGCGGGCGTTGAGGTCCTTGTTGTCCTCGATCAACTGGCGCAGCATGGCGTGCGGCTCGACGTACGCGCGGTCGTCGTCGTCGACGCGGGTCAGCGACGCGATCTGACCGGCGCTGCGCAGCGCCGGCTGGCCGATCTTGCGGGCCCGCTCGGCGAGCACGTCGATGTAGGCGAAGAGCTGCGCGGCCTGCTCGTCGAGCAGCAGGTGGTACTCGCGGTAGTGGCTGCCTGACACGTGCCAGTGGTAGTTCTTGGTCTTGAAGTACAGCGCCACCACGTCGGCGGTCAGCGGCAGCAGCGCCTTGCCGAGCTCCGCCCGGCCGCTTTCGGCCAGATCGGACGGCGTGCCCAGGCGAGCCTGGAATTGGGAGACGGTGGTCGTGTCCATAACTCCCTGTAGACCGCGCCCGCCTGCCGAAGGTTCCGCCCCGTCGGCTCGCGCGGCGCTATCCCTCGCCGAGGGCGAGCAGCGCCACGGCGGTCGCCACGTCCTCGACGCCCAGGCCGAGCGAGATGAACACCGACGCGCGCCCGGGGCGCGGCACGGCGCGCCCGGCGAGCACGTCGCCCAGGGTCACGACGCCGTCCCACGACGCGGCGCCCTCGGCCACGGCGAGCACGACGTCGCCGGCCTCGGCACGGGTGGCGGCCACGTCGTCC
>JASLGJ010000006.1 GCA_030150085.1 Candidatus Elarobacter sp.
CCAGCACGCGGGTGACCTGGTCGTCGGGCAGGCGCTGGACCACCGCGGCGGCCTTCTCGGGTTCCATCGCGGCCCAGGTCGCGGCCAGCCGCTTGAGGCCGTCGGCCGCTTGCGCGCCCGGCGCGGCGGCGAAGTCCGCCCCGGCCCGGGCGGCCGTGCGCACCGGGGCCGGCACGGGGGTCGGGACGGGCTCGGCGGCGGCCGTGTCGATCTGGTGCTGGAGCTGGGCGATGCGGGCCTCGGCGGCCAGCTTGGCCTGGCGCTGCGTCTCGAGCCGGCCGTCCAGCTCGCGGATGGCGCGGTTCTTGTCGGTGATGACCTGCTGCTGGGCGGCGAACGAGAGCGGGCGCGCGACCACCGCGACGCCCTGGGCGCCGGCGTTCCAGGCCGGGGCCAGCGGGCCGTCGGCGACGACGTGGTGGGCCGGCGGCCAGGCCAGCAGCGCGGCCAGCGCGGCCAGCACGAGCACGGGCACGATGAAGCGGCCCAGGCCGCGGCGGCGTTTGCGTTGACGGGTGACGATCACGGGCGCAGTCCTTCGTGGTCGGCGCGCTCGAACAGGCGCGCGTTCTGGTCGTCGAGCTCGCGCTGTTCGGCCAGCGCGGCCTCGAGCTGGTAGGCCTCGCGGCGGCGGTCCTTGAGCGTCTCGAGGACCTTGCGGTCGCGCGCCGCTTCGATCAGGCGCGCCTGCGAGCGGGCGGTCTCGGCCGCGCAGGCCTCGGCGCGCTGCTGCGCGGCGCGGATCGCGCGGTCGAGATAGCCCAGGTGGGCGTAGGTCGCGCGCAGCGTCTCGCCGTCGAGCGCGGCGTGGCGGTCGAGCAGCGACGCGCGGGTCGCGTCGCGCCGGGCGATCAGCTCGTCGCGGGTGTGCTCGGCGGCGAGCTGCGCGGCCAGCACGCGGGCGTGCTCGCCGGCCCGCTCGCGCTCGACCCGCTCGCGCTGCCCGAGCACGGGGTCGAGCCGAAAGCGAAAGCTCTTCACGGCCGCGCGCCCGTCATGCGAGGTTCGAGAGCGCGCGCTCGGCCGTGGAGAAGTCGGAGCGCTCGTGGATGCCCTGGCGCAGGAAGGCCCGGACCTGGTCGATGCGGGCCAGCGCGTGGTCGACGCGCGGGTTGGAGCCCGCGACGTAGGCCCCGATGTTGACCAGGTCCTCGGCGTCCTTGTAGGTCGCCAGGATGTCGCGCACGGTCGAGGCGGCGGCGTTGTGCGCTTGCGGCACGACGTCGGGCATGACCCGGCTGACCGAGGCCAGCACGTCGATCGCCGGGTAGTGGTTGGCCGCGGCGAGCTTGCGCGAGAGCACGACGTGCCCGTCGAGGATCGAGCGCACCGCGTCGGCGACCGGCTCGTTCATGTCGTCGCCGTCGACCAGCACGGTGTAGAGCGCGGTGATCGTGCCGCGCTCGGAGGTGCCGGTGCGCTCCAGCAGCTTGGGCAGCGCGGCGAAGACCGAGGGCGTGTAGCCGCGGGTGGTGGTCGGCTCGCCGATCGCCAGGCCGACCTCGCGCTGCGCCATCGCGAAGCGGGTGACGCTGTCCATCATCAGCATCACGTCCAGCCCCTGGTCGCGGAAGAACTCCGCCACCCGGGTCGCGACGTAGGCCGCCTTGATGCGCACCAGCGCGGGCTGGTCGGAGGTCGCGACGATCACCACCGAGCGCCGCAGGCCCTCGGGGCCGAGGTCGCGCTCGAGGAAGTCGCGCACTTCCTTGCCGCGCTCGCCGACCAGCGCGATCACGTTCACGTCGGCCGCGGTGTTGCGCGCGATCATGCCCAGCACGGTCGACTTGCCGACGCCGGAGCCGGCGAAGATGCCGACCCGCTGGCCCTTGCCGACCGAGAGCAGGCCGTCGATCGCGCGCACGCCGACGCTCAAGGGCTCGGTGACGCGGCGGCGGTGGAGCGAACTGGGCGGCGCGCCGGCGACTTCCGCCCGGCGCGCTTCGCCGATCGGGCCGAGGTCGTCGAGCGGGCGGCCCAGGCCGTCGAGCACCCGCCCCAGCAAGTCGTTGGAGAGCCCGATCTGGAGCGGCTTGCCCAGCGCCACGACCTCGTTGCCGGCCGCGATCCCGCCCAGCTCGCCCAGCGGCATCAGCAGCACCTTGGAGTCGCGGAAGCCGACCGCTTCGGCCAGCACGGGCTGGGCCGTGCGCTTGTAGCGGATCGAGGCCGTCTCGCCGATCGCCATCGGCGGGCCGTTGGACTCGATCACCGTGCCGATCACCTGGCGGACCTTGCCGTTGGTGCGGACCAGGTCGACGCTGCGCAGCTCGTCGAGGTAGCGGCTCGCGTCGAACGCGCGCGGCGGCGCGCTCTCCGGCGCGGCGCTCACGAGGCGCGCGCCGTCAGCCCGGAGGTCGGCGCGAAGGCGTCGGCGTGCGGAGCGGGCTCGACCACCACGTCGTCCTCGATGTGGAGGATCTTGCGCGCCTCGCCGAGCTGGGTCGCGATGCGCGCGTCGATCGTCCCGGCCTCGGTCTCGACCACGACGCCGCCGCGGCCGACGCGCTGGTCCTCGACCACCCGCAGGTTGCGGATGTCGCCGATCGCGACGAGCTCCTCGCGGTGCTCGCGCATCCGCTCCAGGTCGGCCGGGTTGACCCGCACGGTCACGCTGTCGCGCTCGATCAGGCGCGCGATCGCGGTCTTGGCCATCTCGACCACCACCCCGCGGTCGAGCGCGACCTGCTGGTGCAGCACCCGCTCGGCGATTCCCAGCGCCAGGCGCACCAGCTCGGGCTCGGCGTCCTCGAGCAGCTTGCGCCGCTCGGCGCGCGCCATCTCCAGCAGCTCGCGCATGGTGGCGAGCATGTCGTCCATGTCGCGCTCGGCCTGGGCCTTGCCGGCGGCGCTGCCCTCGGCGTGGCCCTTGACGCGCGCCTCCTGGGCGATCGCGTCGGCGCGCGCGGCGGCGTCCTCGACCAGCGCGCGCGCCCGGGCGTGGGCGTCGGCCAGCAG
>JASLGJ010000009.1 GCA_030150085.1 Candidatus Elarobacter sp.
TCACCCCGCCCGAGCTCGCCGCCGTGCTGGCGCGCGACGACGTCCACATCCTCCACGACGACAAGCTGCGCCAGACGCTGCTCGCGGTGACCCTGTTCGTGCTTTGCGCGACCGTGGCGGTGCTGCTCAGCGACCGGGTCGGCTTCCGGCGCGACGACGACGCGCTCTCGCGCCTGGCGCTGGTCGCGACCTTCCTCGGCCTGGTGACGGTGGTGACCTACCCGCTCTTCAACGCCTACGCGCGCAACCTCGAGACGCGCGCCGACCGCGAGGGGCTGGCGGCCGCGGGCAACCGGGCCGAGGCGGTGCGGGCCCTGGTCCGCTGGGCCGACCTGGACCTGATCCCGCTCTGCGACCGGCGCTCGGTGCGCTGGTACTTCGACGACTTCCCGGCCCTGGGCGGCCGCATCGCGGCCATCTCGGGCACCGCCGACCCCTGCCCCGGCGGCGGTCCGGCCACGGCCGCCGCCACCGCAGCGGCTGCGGCAAGCCCGCTGCCCTAGTGGGTTCGGCTTCGCCGAACCCGCCGGCTTCGCGCTTCGCGCGCCGGAACGAGGTCAGCCGCCGAGGCTGTGGCCGAGGACGCCGGAGAGCGAGGTCACGCGCGTGTAGCCGGCCGGGACGGCGAAGACCGAATCGTCGGGGGTCTCGCGGACGACGCTGGTGAGGTCGAGCTTCATCGTCCCGCCGAAGGCCTGCTTGGTGGCGGGGACGCTGGCGAAGGCGATCTGGACCGGAAAATCGGCCAGGTCGTCGGCCAGGGCGAGCTGGGCGTGGTAGTCCTCGAGCGGCTTGCCCGGGAGCTGGCGCTTGAGCTGGAGGTCGATCCCGGTGGTGGGGTGGCCGTTGACCTGGCTGTGGCCGGTGAGCTGGATCGTCGCGCTCTGGACGTCGCGCAGGGTCGCGGCCAGCGACGCCAGGCCGGCGAGCGGATCGCTCGGGCTCGCCGGGGCGCTCGGGGCCGGGGCCGCGGAGCCGGCCGCCGCGGCGCGCGGAGGAGCCATCTGGTAGTAGGTCTTGTTCTGGTTCGACCAGGCGGTGGTCGCCCCGGTCGCGCCGTCGTAGAGCAGCGACACCCCGCCCGGCCCGATCAAGGTCGAGGCCAGGGCCGAGATCCCGCCCGAGGTGCCGGGGAAGCCCAGGGTGAGCACGTCCAGCCGGTAGAGCGCGCCCTTGTGGTAGAGCGCGACGGTGCCGCCGACGTTGATCGGCTCGCCCGAGACGTTGGCGCTGACCACCAGCGTGCCGCTGGAGCGCAGGCCGGGCACGGCCGCGGCGGCGCCGAGCAGGCTCGGGCTCGCGAGGAGGAGGGCCGCCGAGGCGGCCAGCGCGCGCAGGTTCATCCGGTGTACACCGTACCCGCCACCTGGGTGCCCAGGTGCCGGGCGGTGAGGAACTCGACGATCGCGGCGTGGGCCACCCGCCCGTCGCAGATCTGGGCCGCGCCGACCCCGCCCCGCACGCCCAGCGCGGCGGCCCGGACCGCGGTCCGCAGGTCGCGCGGCAACGTCTCGTCCTCGGCGACGGTCAGGGCCTCGGCCGGGGTGAGCTGGGCGACCAGCTCGTGGGTGGTGGCGTCGACCACCCCGCCCCGGTCGTGGAAGAAGATCGCGCGCGCCGCGCCGACGGCGCTGGCCAGCGCCTGGGTCACCTCGTCGGCTCCGACCGCCACGTCGCCGCCGGCGAAGCTCATCGCCAGCGGCTCGATCACCGGCACGTAGCCCGCGTCGAGCAGGGTCCGCAGCAGCTTGGTCCCGACGTTGCCGATCGTCTCGCCCCGCGCGGCGGGAATCATCCCGGCGTCGGCCCCGGACAGACCGACCGCGCTGTCGCCGCTGCGGTTCATGGTGCGCACCACCGCCCGCGCCGCGGCGACGGTCGGCGCGACGACGACCGGGCGCATCCCGAGGTTGCCCAGGAAGACCAGGTCGGAGAAGAAGGTCGCGCCGTCGGCACCCAGCGTGGCGTCGTCGACGCGAATGACGATCGTACGGCCCTGCAGATCCATCGCTGCCTCCTTGTTCCCTAGAGAACGCTAGGCCGTTCCTTCGGGTTCACTCGCCGCACGTCTTGGCGAAAGCCGAACGCCACGCGGCTCGGCCGAAGGCCGAAGGCGACGGATTCGGCGTCAGCCGAATCCTCTAGTCGGCGAACTCTTCGACGAAGAAGACTTGGCCGTCGCCGGCCGCGACGACCGCGGTGCCCATGCGGCGCGGGCGCGGGTCGACGATGTTCGCCAGGTGGCCGGGGCTGGCCAGCAGGGCGGCGTTGGCGTGCGGCTCGTCCTGATCGAGGGCCATGTTCTCGGCCGCCACGCGGTAGGAGACGCCCGCGGCCCGCAGGCGGTCCTGGAAGGTGATCCCGGAGGGATCGGTGTGGCCGAAGTAGTGCCGGGCGGCCATCTGCTGCGCGACCTGGAGCGCGAAGCGGGCCAGGCGCTCGTCCTCGCTCAGGACCGGCAGGCCGTGCTGGGCGCGGAAGGCGTTCACGTCGCTGAACAGCGCGCGGGCCTCATCGCTCTGGACCCGCGGAGCCTGGCGGCTCACGAAGGCCAGTTGGATGCACTCCCCCTCGGATGCGCCGACCACGCCGGTTCCCATAGGAACCAGCGCAACCAGCGCCGCCAAAAACGCAGCGACACGCATATGACGGTCTTCGGTCTACCGCGCGCGGAATTTGAGTCCCTTGTCCCACCCGTAATGGGGGTCACTCTTTTGGGGGCTTGGCTAGGGGTTTGGCGTTCACTCGGTTCATTGCCGCGGCCGCCCCGTCGGCGAGCCAAAGCTCGACGCCCTCGACCGCGCGCTCCACGACCCCGGGCAGCACGGTCGCTTCCTCGGGGTCGAACTCGCTCAGGACGCGGTCGATCGCGTCGCCCTCGCGGTCGCGCCCGATCCCGACCCGCAGGCGCGGGAAGCCCGTCCCGAACACCGAGATCAGGGACTTGAGCCCGTTCTGGCCGCCGCTCGAGCCCTCGGCCCGCATGCGCAGGGTGCCGAAGGGCAGGTCGAGGTCGTCGACCACCACCAGGATGCGCGCCGGCGGGACCTTGTAGAAGGTCGCCAGGCCCTGGGTGGGCGGGCCGCTGAGGTTCATGAACGACTGCGGCTCGACCAGGATCGCCCGCCGCGCGCGGTCGAGCGCGTAGCGGGCCTCCCCTTTCTTCTGCCAGTCGCGCTTGCCCAGGCCCCACTTCTCGGCCAGCGCGTCGACCACCATGAAGCCCGCGTTGTGGCGCGTGCGAGCGTAGCGGGGGCCCGGGTTCCCGAGCCCCACGACGAGGGAGAGATCGTCCAACGGGTGCTGTGCGGCGGTCCGTGCCTAGCCGGCGGGCGGCGCCGCCGCTTCGGGCTGGCCCTCGGCGGGCGTGCCCGCCTCGGCGGTGCCTTCGGTCGGGCCCTCGGCGACCGCGGCGCGCGAGACTTCGACCGAGATGACGACGGTGTCGGGTGGGGTGAGCAGCACGAAGCCGGCGGGCAGCTTCACCTCGCCCGCGGTGACGTGGGTGTGGGTGACCAGGTCGGAGACGTCGATCTCGAGGTGGTCGGGGATCGACTGCGCCGGGCCCTTGATGTCCAGCGCGTGGGTGACGATGTCCATCACCGCGCCCTCGTCCTTCACCCCGCGCGAGGTGCCTACGGTCGAGACGGTGACGCTCGCGCTGATCGCCTCGCCCTGCGAGACGCGCTGGAAGTCGACCGAGAGCGGCTTGCGCGAGAGCGGGTCGGCCTCGATCTTGCGGATCAGGACCGAGTCGGGCTTGCCGGCCACGGTCGCCTCGACGATGTGCGAGCGGTTGCCGGACAGCAGCAGCTCGGCGAGCTGCTTGGCGTCGACGGTGACCGGGGTCGGCGCGCCGTGCCCGTAGACCACGCCCGGCACCTTGCCGATCTTGCGCAGGGCGTGCGCCGCGGTGGTGCCGGCCGCGCTGCGGGCTTCGAGGGTGAGCGTGCTGAGGGTGTGTTTCTTGGACAATGTCGTTTCCTAAAGGGCCGCGACGGTCTCGCGCTCGGCCTGCGGGGCAGGCGGCGGCTCGGTGTCGTCGGCGTTGAAGAGCTCCGAGACGGAGCGGTTGGAGGTGATCCGCTTGATCGCGTCCGCCAGGATCTGCGCGATCGTGAGGTGCTCGACCTTGGCCGAGTCGATCGTGCGCGGGATCGTGTTGGTCACGATCACCCGGTTGATCTCCGAGCTCTCGAACTGGGCGATCGCGTCGCCGGCGAAGATGCCGTGGGTGGCCAGGGTGTAGACGTCGGTCGCGCCGCGCTTGCGCAGGGCCTCGGCGGCTTTGACCAGCGTCCCGCCGGTCGAGATCATGTCGTCGACCACGACCGCGATCTTACCCTCGACGTTGCCCACGATATGCGTCACTTCCGAAACGTCGGGCTCGGGGCGGCGCTTGATGATGACCGCCAGATTCGATTTGAGCCGCTTGGCGAACATCTCGGCCCGCGGCACGCCGCCCGCGTCGGGCGAGACGACCACGATCCGGTCGCCCTGCAGGTCCTGGTTCTTGAGGTAGTTGCAGAGCGTGGGAGCGGCCATCAGGTTGTCGACCGGGATGTCGAAGAAGCCCTGGATCTGCGCCGCGTGCAGGTCGAGGGTGACGATCCGCTCGGCGCCCGCCCGCTCGATCATGTTCGCGACCAGCTTGGCCGAGATCGGCTCGCGGCCTTTGGTCTTCTTGTCCTGCTTGGCGTAGCCGAAGTAGGGGATGACCGCGGTGATGCGGTTGGCCGAGGCGCGGCGCAGCGCGTCGATGATGAGCAGCAGCTCCATCACCGAGTCGTTGACCGTCGCTCCCTGGGGCGAGCGGCACAGCGACTGGATGACGAAGACCTCGGACCCGCGGACGTTCTCGCGGATCTCGATGCGACACTCCTCGTTCTTGAAGCGGTCGACCAGCGCGTTGCCGACGCGCGTCTGCATGCGCTTGGCGATCTCTTCGGACAGTTGCCGGTTGGAGGTCCCGCTGAAGAGCAGCGGCGCTTGGTTCGAGATCACGGATCGTCTCTCTCTTCTGCCTCGGGCCGGGGCCCGAGCGCGAACAGGGGAAGACGTGCCTGCTTGGTGCTCGGTGCCCTCTTGTCCTGGCTTAAGAGGGCTTAAGACTGGGCCGTTCGGGCCGCGCCCGCGCTCGGCGGCGCCACCATGCCGCCCCGGGCGGCGTTATGACCTTGCATGCCCAAGTTCGAGCTCGTTTCGTCGTACCCGCTGGCCGGCGACCAGCCCAAGGCCACCCAGGCCCTGGCCGAGGGCATCCTGCGCGGCGACCGGGCCCAGACGCTGCTGGGCGTGACCGGCTCGGGCAAGACCATGGCGATGGCGCGGGTCGTCGAGCTGGTTCAGAAGCCGACCCTGGTGCTGTGCCACAACAAGACCCTGGCGGCCCAGCTGTGCGCCGAGTTCCGCGACTTCTTTCCGAAGAACGCGGTCGAGTACTTCGTCTCGTACTTCGATTACTATCAGCCCGAGGCGTACGTCGCGCACACCGACACCTACATCGCCAAGGACAGCTCGGTCAACGACGAGGTCGAGCGGCTGCGCCACTCCGCCACCCAGTCGCTGCTGACCCGGCCCGACACGCTGATCGTGGCCTCGGTGTCG
>JASLGJ010000063.1 GCA_030150085.1 Candidatus Elarobacter sp.
GCGCCTGGCCGCCGACCTCGCGCGGGCGGTCCACGACATCACCGCGGCCGACCACCCGGGCCGGATGCCGCGCCGCTCGCCGGGCGCACCCCGCGCGACCGGCGCGCTCGGCCTGCCGGACCTCGACATCGATTTGCCGGACCTCGACCTGGACGGTCTGCTCGCGCCTTAGCCGGGGTAGGAGGGGACGAGACTCGCGGCGGCGCCCGCCTGGAGCGCCAATCCCTTGAGCGCCATCTCAGGAAGAACGCCGACACTGAGCCGAGCCTCGTCCCCGCCGGAGCAACCGTTTGTCGATCGCCGATTTCGCAGTCACCCGTCGCGTCACCGTCGCCATGCTGGCCTGCGCCATCGTGGTGCTCGGGCTGTTCGCGATCCCGCGCCTGCCGGTTGCCCTGCTGCCCTCGTTCCAGCCGCCGGTCGTCTCGGTCACCGTCAACTACGGCAACGTCTCGCCCGAGACGATGGAGTCGACCGTCACCCGCCCGATCGAGAACGCGGTCAGCCGCGTCTCGGGCATCGACTACCTGCAGTCGGACTCCTACCAGGGCCAGAGCAGCGTGCGCGCGGTGTTCAAGTTCGGGACCGACATCAACGTCGCCGCGACCGACATCCAGCAGCAGGTCGCGCGCGCGTCCAACCAGCTCCCCAACGATCCCAACCTGCAGCAGCCGCAGATCGTCAAGGCCGACCCCAACTCGCTCCCGGTCGTGCGCCTCTCGGTGACCGATCCCACCCGGCCGCAGCGCGACCTCTACGACCTGTTCAACAACCAGCTGGCCGACGAGTTCGCCGGCGTGTCGGGCGTGGGCTCGGTCAGCGTGTTCGGCGGCGCGCAGCGCGCGATCATGGTCCAGCCCAACGAGAGCGTGCTGTCCGGCTACGGGCTGGACTCCAACGCGATCGTCACCAAGATCAAGAACGAGAACGTCGACGCGCCGGCCGGGCTGCTCGCGATCGGCCCCAAAGAGTTCACCATCCGCGCCAACGCGCTCTACCAGAACGCCGACCAGGTCGCCAACACCGTCCTGACGGTCAAGAACGGCGCCCCGATCTACATCCGCGACGTGGCCCAGGTCTCCGACAGCATCGAGGAGATCCGCACCTTCGCCCGGCTGGACGGCGTGCCGTCGATCGCGCTGGCGGTCACCGCCCAGCCCGACGCCAACGTGATCGCGGTCTCGCAGGGCGTCTACGCCAAGATCGCCGACTTCCAGAAGCGCTACCCCTCGATGCACTTCGGGGTCGTGTTCGACCAGCAGGGCTTCATCAGCTCGGCCGTCACCGCGCTCGAGCACACCGCGCTCTACGGCGCGATCCTGGCGATCCTGATCATCCTGCTGTTCCTGCACTCGCTGCGCTCGACCCTGATCGTCGCGGTCTCGCTCCCGATCTCGGTGCTGGGCACCTTCTTCGCGGCCTACATGCTGCACGAGTCGCTCAACATCATGACCCTGGGCGGCCTGGCGCTGGCGGTCGGCCTGATCGTCGACGACGCGGTCGTCGTGATCGAGAACATCTACCGCCACCTGGCCGACGGCGAGTCGCCGCGCGAGGCGGCCCGCAACGCCACCGCGCAGATCTTCAGCGCCGTGCTGGCCTCGACCATCACGGTCGTGACGGTGTTCGTCCCGCTGCTGCTGATCCCGGGCCTGCAGGGCCTGATCTTCGGCCCGTTCGCGATCGTCATCATCGTCGGCGTGGCGATCTCGCTGCTGGTCGCGACCACCACCGTCCCGATGCTCTCGAGCTTCATGCTCGACGCTCAGAGCGCCCACGGCTCCGACGCGGCCGCGAGCGGGCGCGGGTCCTGGTACCACCATTTCAGCGCCGGCTTCGACGGCCTCTACAAGCGCTTCGAGGGCGGCTACCGGCGCCTGCTCGGCGCGGCCGTCGACCGCCCGGCGGTCGTGTTCGGGATCGGCCTGGTGCTGCTCGTGCTGGCCGGGGTGGCGGTCAAGGCCGGCGTGGTCAAGACCGAGACCTTCCCGGCCTCCTCGTCGCGCTTCGTGCGGCTCAACCTGCGCACGCCTAACGGCACCTCGGTCGCCGTCACCAACCAGGTCGCGGGGCTGGTGGAGCAGGCCCTGCGCCAGGACGAACGGGTCGTCGACGTCTCGGACTCGGTCGGCTCGGGCTTCGGCGGCGGCAGCAGCCGCATCATCACCAACCAGGCCTCGATGGCGATCGCGCTCAAGCCCGAGGTGGTCGGCGCCAAGGCCGACGCGTTCGTCAACGAGTGGTCGCAGCGCCTGGGCGGGCGGCCCGGGCGGCGCGGCAACGCGCCCAGCGCCGCGCAGCAGCAGGCCGCGGCGGCGCGCTACACCCCCGAGCAGCGCGCGACGTTCCGCAAGCTGCGCAGCGCCCTGATCGGCTCGCAGGCGTCGGTCAGCAGCATCGACATCGTGCAGCAGGTCGTCAGCCAGGGCTCCGACGCGCTGGCGATCCAGATCTACGGCCCCGACGTCAACGAGCTCTACAAGCTGGCCCAGGGCGTGATCCCGCAGCTGGCCCAGATCCCCGGCGTGATCCGGCCCGACACCAACATCACGCCCAGCCAGCCCGAGGTCGACGTGACCGTCGACCGCCGCGTCGCGGCCCAGCTCGGGCTCTCGACGGGCGACATCGCGACGATCATCTCGACCGCGACGACCGGCACCATCGCCTCCTACTGGCAGACCAACGGCACGCAGTACCCGATCCTGGTGCAGTACCCGCCCTCGCAGCGGCGCACGCTGGCCTCGCTCAACCAGCTCCAGATCATGCCCAACCCGGCCCAGACCGCGGTGACCACGTCGGTCGGCGGGTCGGCGCTCAACGCGCCCTCGTCGCAGTCCCTCACCACCGTGCCGCTCTCGGGCGTGGCGAAGATCGCGATCGGCCAGGGGCCCTCGCAGATCTCGCGCCAGAACAAGCAGCGCCGGATCGACGTCACCGCGCCGATCGTCGGCGCGGCCCTGGGCGACGTGGTGCAGCAGGCTCAGGACATCATGCAGAGCTACGAGCTGCCCTCGGGCTACCGCTGGCAGTTCGGCCCCGCGATCACCCAGAACAACGACACCTTCGGCGCCCTGACGCTGGTCGTGATCCTGGCCATCGCGCTGATCTACATGCTGCTGGCCTCGCAGTTCGAGTCGTTCCTCGACCCGCTGGTCATCATGATGTCGGTGCCCTTCGCGCTGATCGGCATCGTGGCGTCGCTCTGGCTGACCCACCGCGCGTTCGGCCTGACCGCCTTCATCGGCTCGCTGATGCTGGTCGGCATCGCGGTCAAGAACGCGATCCTGGTGGTGGAGTTCACCAAGCAGCTCCGCCGCGACGAGGGCTTGAGCCCGCGCGAGGCGCTGATGCAGGCCGGCCCGATGCGCCTGCGCCCGATCCTGATGACGACGCTGGCGACGCTGGGCGGCATGCTCCCGATCGCGCTGGGCATCGAGGCCGGCTCGGAGACGCAGGCCCCGCTCGGCACGGTCGTCATCGGCGGCCTGATCACCTCGACCATGCTCTCGCTGATCGTGGTGCCGACGCTCTACCTCCTGGTCGCCAAGTACGTCGAGCCGCGCTTCGCGCCCAAGCCGCCGTCCTTCCGCCCGCCCCGCCGCACGACGGTCGAGCCGGTGGCCGAACCGACGACGGTCTGAGCGGCCCGGCGCCCGGCAGGGAATCGGCCCCCCGCCGAGGAGCTTGTCGCTCTCCCGCGGGCCGGCCGCACCAGCGCGCCGGCCCGCCGTCGACAGCTCCGAGGTGTTGGGTGAACCTTCGCACGACCGGCGCGCTCGCCCTGAGCGCGCTTCTCCTTTCCGCCTGCGGCGGCGCGAACGCCGTCGTACCCGCCGCGAGCGGCGCGCGCGCCCCGTCCGCCCGGCCGGCCTGCGGCCCGGCCGCCCCGAACGAGGCCCGCTGCACGGCGTACGTGCTGTCCGCACCGGGCCGCGCCGTCCTCGGCGTTCGGACCGCCGCGCTGCCGGCCGGCTACGGCCCGGCCGACCTCCAGTCCGCCTACGGCCTGACCGGCGCGACCGGCGGCAAGGGCAAGACGGTCGCGATCGTCGTGGCCTACAACGATCCCAACGCGGCCGCCGACCTGGCGGTCTACCGCAGCACGTACGGCTTGGCGGCCTGCACCGTCGCGACCGGCTGCCTGAAGATCGTCAACCAGTCCGGCGGGAGCTCGCTGCCGAGCAACAACGCGAGCTGGGGCCAGGAGATCTCGCTGGCGCTGGACATGGTCTCGGCGAACTGCCCGAAGTGCTCGATCCTGCTGGTCGAGGCGACCTCGGCGACGACTGCCAACTTGGCGACGGCGGTGAACACTGCCGCGAGCCTGGGCGCGGTGGCGATCTCCAACCCCTACAGCGGCTCGGAGTCCAGCAGCGAGCTGACCTACGCCGCTTCGTACAGCCATGCCGGCGTCGCGATCACCGCCTCCAGCGGCGACAGCGGGTTCGGGGCCGAGGTGCCGGCCGCGTACGCGACCGTCGTGGCGGTGGGCGGCACGACGCTCAGCCGGGCGCCCGGCACGACCCGCGGCTGGACCGAGACGGGGCTGCCCGGCGGCGGCTGCAGCTCGTACGTCGCCAAGCCCGCGTTCCAGACCGATCCCTACTGCGGCACGAAGCGGATCGACAACGACGTCGCCTACGTCGCCGATTCCAACACCGGCGTCGCGGTCTACGACAGCTACGGGTCGGGCGGCTGGCTGGTCTTCAGCGGCACCAGCGTCGGCGCGTCGGCCATCGCGGCGATCTACGGCCTCTCGGGCGACACGACCGGCGCCCCGGGCACGCTCTACAGCCGGGCCGCCCTGCTCAACCACATCCCGTGCGTCTCGGGCTCGGCCTGCTACGGCACCTACGACCCGGCGACCGGCAACGGCACGCCCAACGGGACGGGCGCATTCTGATCCCCGCGCCCGCCCGCCGGTCGGCCATGTGGCCAACGGAGGGCGGGCTTCGGGGCGGAAGCTCGCCCTCCGCATGCGTTCGCTGATCGACCGCTACGCGCCGGCCGCGGCGTTCGACGAGTTCGCCTTCCCCGACGGCACGCCGCGCCCGCACTACGAGGGTCTGGCCCGCACCCTGGCCGCGATCCCCTGGGCCGACGTGCGGCACCGCATCAGCACCGTCAACGGCGTGCTGCTGCACCGCGGCGTGACCTTCACCGTCTACGCCGACGCGCGCGGGACCGAGCGCATCCTGCCCTTCGACCTGATCCCGCGCATCGTGCCGGGCGCGGAGTGGGACCGCGTCGCGCGCGGGGTGGCGCAGCGGGTGCGCGCGCTCAACGCCTTCCTGGGCGACGTGTACGGCGAGGGCAAGGCGCTGCGCGACGGGATCGTGCCGCGCGAGCTGATCTGGTCGTCGCCCCACTACGAGCGCGAGGCGATCGGGGTGCGCCCGCCGCGCGGCGTCTACGTGCACGTCTCGGGGATCGACCTGGTGCGCGACCGCGACGGCGAGTACCTGGTGCTGGAGGACAACCTGCGCACGCCCTCGGGCATCTCGTACGTGCTCGAGAACCGCGACGCGCTGCGGCGCCAGTTCCCGCGCCTGTTCGAGCACTACGACCCGCGCCCGGTCGACGACTACCCGCGCCGCCTGCTCGCCACCCTGGTCGCCTCGGCCCCGCCCGCCGCGAGCGAGCCGACGGTCGTCATCCTCACCCCCGGCGTCTACAACAGCGCCTACTTCGAGCACACCCTGCTGGCGCGCCGGATGGGCGTCGAGCTGGTCGAGGGCTCGGACCTGCTGGTGCGCGACAACGTGGTGTACCTGCGCACCACGCGCGGCCTGCAGCGGGTGGACGTGATCTACCGCCGGGTCGACGACGGCTTCATCGACCCGCTCTACTTCCGGCCCGACTCGAGCCTGGGCGTGGTGGGCCTGTTCGACGCCTACCGGGCCGGCAACGTCACGCTCGCCAACGCGGTCGGCACCGGCGTCGCCGACGACAAGGCGGTCTACCCGTACGTCCCGGCGTTCATCGAGTACTACCTGGGCGAGGAGCCGATCTTGCGCAACGTGCCGACCTACGACTGCAGCGACGCCGCGCAGCGCTCGCACGTGCTGGCCAACCTCGAGCGGCTGGTGGTCAAGATGACGGGCGCCTCGGGCGGCTACGGGATGCTGATCGGGCCGGCCAGCACCGCCGCCGAGCGGGAGCGCTTCGCGGCCGCGATCCAGGCCGCGCCGCGCGACTTCATCGCCCAGCCGGTGGTCGCGCTCTCGGCCCACCCGACGGTGGTCGAGGACGCGCTCGAGCCGCGCCACGTCGACCTGCGCCCGTTCGCGCTGTTCGCCGGCGACGAGGTCGCGGTGCCGCCCGCCGCGCTGACCCGGGTCGCGCTGACGCGCGGCTCGCTGGTGGTCAACAGCTCGCAGGGCGGCGGCTCCAAGGACACCTGGGTGATCGACTGATGCTCAGCCGGGTCGCCGAGTCGCTGTTCTGGATCGCGCGCAACACCGAGCGCGCCGAGACGCTGGCGCGCCTGCTCGACGTCACCGCGGCGGGCAGCGTCGACCGCGGCACGCACCACCGCGAGACGGTCGAGCGGCAGTGGGAGGCCGTCTACACGGTGGCCGGGATCGAGCCGCCCGAGCCCGGCCCGCGCGCGCAGGCCGCCGACGCGGTCGAGCGGATCGCCTTCGGCTCCGAGGACGAGCGGCGCTCGGTCTGCGCCTGCGTGCGCATCGCGCGCCGCAACGCGGTCGGGGTGCGCGCCGAGCTGACCACCGAGGTCTGGGAGTGCCTGAACGGGCTGTACCTGTTCGTCGAGGCGCAGTCGCCGCGCGCGCTCGGGCCCGACGGCGCGTCGTCGTTCCTGCGCAGCGTGCGCGACACGACCCAGGCCTTCGCCGGCATCTGCGACGCCACGCTCTCGCACGACGACGCCTGGGACTTCCTGGTCGCCGGGCGCTACCTGGAGCGAGCCTGGATGACGGCCCGCATCCTGAGCGCGCACGACGACGGCACGGACGGCGCGCACTCCTGGCAGCGCGTGCTCGAAGCGTGCTGCGCGAGCGAGCCGTTCGCCCGCGCGCGGCGGCAGTCGTCCGACCCGGCCGACGCGCTGGCCTTCCTGGCCCTGAGCGACGTGTTCCCGCGCTCGATCCGCTTCTGCGTGCGCGAGGTCGACCGCGCGCTGCACCGCATCTCGGGCACGGCCCCGGGCGCCTACGCCAACGAGGCGGAGCGCACCTCGGGGCGCATCTCAGCCGCGCTGGGCTACTACGGCGCGAACGAAGTCTCCGAGGACGGCGCGCGGGTCTTCGCCGGGCGCGCGCAGCGCTGGCTGGCCGAGATCGGCGAGGCGATCACCGCGGCCTACTTCCCGCGCGTGCCGGTGGCCTGATGCGCTACACGATCTTCCACCGCACCGCCTACCGCTACGAGGGCCCGGTCCACGAGAGCCACACCGTGCTGCACCTCCAGCCGCGCAGCGACCTGACCCAGTACTGCACCCAGTTCTCCATCGAGGTCACGCCCCGCGCGCGGCTGTTCTCCTACGCCGACCGCTTCGGCAACGACGTGCAGCACTTCGCCGTGCTGCCCGAGCACGACACGCTCGAGATCGTCGCCCGCTCGTACGTCGTGACCGTGCGCGGCGAGCCGCGCGCGCCCGCGCCGCTGCCGCGCGCGCTGATCGACGCCGACCCGCAGCGCGCCGAGCTGTACGACTTCCTGCACGAGAGCGCGTACGTCTCGTTCTGCGCCGCGCTCGACGCGCTGGCGGACGAGATCGGCACGCCCGGCCCCGCCGACGACGCGGTGGCCTGGTACGCCCGCGCCTCGGGCGCGATCCACCGCGGCTTCGTCTACGACACCGGCGCGACCGCGGTCCACACCACCGTCGACGAGTCGATCCGGCTGCGGCGCGGGGTGTGCCAGGACTACGCCCACGTGCTGGTCGCGCTCTGCCGCCGGGCCGGCATCCCGGCCCGCTACGTGAGCGGCTACATCCACGCCGGCGGAAACGGCGACGTGCTCGGCGCGGAAGCCTCGCACGCCTGGTGCGAAGCCTACCTGGGCCCGCACGGCTGGGTCGGGATCGACCCCACCAACGACACCTGGATCGGCGACGGCTTCGTGCGGATCGCGGTCGGGCGCGACTACCGCGACGTCAGCCCGGTGCGCGGCGTCTACAAGGGCGCGGGCGAGAGCACCATGTCGGTCGACGTCGCCATGTCGCCGCTGCGCCCGGCTGAGCCGCAGCAGTCGCAGCAGCAATCCCAGCAGCAGCAGTAACGATAGGGTGGCGGTGCCGGCGGCTCACTTGCCGAGATAGAGCCCGGCGAACATCGCGTCCACCGCGTACGCGAAGCCCGGCAGCGCGGGGTGCGCGACGGTCTCGCCGGGACCGAAGCGCACCGTGCCGCCCGAATCGTGGGCGAGCACGGTGCGCCGCGGCGGGTCGACGACGAAGACGACCTGCGTCCCGGCGGCGAGGTACGCGCCGACCTTCCAGGCGAGGTCGCGCTGGGAGTCGCCGCGCGAGAGGATCTCGACCGCCGCCTCGGGCGCGCGCGGCGGGCTCTGCGAGTCCTCGGGTCCCAGCGCGTCGAGCACCGCGCGCGGCACGTACGCGACGTCGGGAACCAGCGACGCGAAGGTGTGCCCGGGCGCGGTGAACTTGTGGCGCCACTCGTGCAGCGCCTTACCGCGCTCGCCGGCCCAGGCGTTGAGCGCCAGCACCCAGCGCAGCTCGAGCTCCTGGTGGCGTTCCCAGGGGCTCACTTTGCGCACCAGCCGGCCGGCGATGATCTCGGTCGCGGGCTTGGTGTCCAGCACGTGGTCGGGGATGAGCGTGTGCATCGTAAACTCCTCACGCCAGGCTATCACGCGGACCGGCGCCACCGTCAAGGGTGAGGTAGAGCCGCCGTCCGGAGTGATCCGAGCGGGCCGGGGAGGTGCGCGCGCCGGGGCGAAGCGGTTCGCGATTCAGCGCCTCGTTTGCACCCTCGCCGCGCTCGTCGCGGCGCTCCCGCTCTGGGCCGCTCCGGCGCCCGCCCGTGCCAACGCCTTCTGCCCGGTGACGATCGCCGCGCTCACCGACCTGGGCCAGGTCGGGCGGGGCGGGACCTACGGCGTGCTGCTCGACGTCGACCGCGGCGACACCCGCAGCGCGCGCGTGCGGATCGACACCGAGCGCACCCGCTACGCGGTCGACGTCAACGAGATCCCGCTCATGGGCGTGAGCGGTCTGCAGCTGGCCCGCTACTTCACGCTCCCGCTGGGCGAGCACGTGCTGGGCGCCTGGGTCGACTCGACCGGGCTCTCGGCGCTGCAGCGGCTGGACTGCCCGGTGACCGCGCCGTGGGGCGCGAACCGCCCCGTTCCCGCCCCGCTCGAAGCGCTGACCGAGGAGCGCCTGCGCCGCACCCTGATCGACGACTTCGGCACCCGCACGCTGCCGGTCATCACGCCGACCGCGTTCGGCGCGGTGCAGAGCATCACGTGCCCGCAGCCCAACGCGCCCGCGCGGCCGCTGAGCCCGGTCCGGCCGGCCTTTCCGCCCGAGGCGCGCGCGGTCAACGCGACCGGCGTGGTCGAGCTGCGCGCCGACGTCGACGACACCGGCGCGCTGGCCGGCGTCTCCGTCACCCGCTCCAGCGGCTTCGCCCCGCTGGACCGCGCCGCGCTGGAGACCGCCCGCCGCGCGCGCTACGCGCCGGCGATCTTCGCCTGCCGCCCGGTCGCGACGTCGCTGATCTTCACCACCGGTTTCGGCACCTAGCTAGCCGCCGCTGGCGCGGGCCTCGCGCTTGGTGACGCGCCAGACGCTGCGCACGTCCTTGATCGTGCCCAGCTTGCGCAGCAGCGTGTGCAGGTGCTCGAGGTCGCGGATCTGGGCGGTGATCGAGACCCGCGCGACCTTGTCGCGCTTGACGCGCGCCTCGACCGCGTTGATCTCGGTCTTCTGCTCGGCCGCCACGCCCAGGATGTCCTGGAGCAGGCCGCCGCGGTCGCCGGCCTCGATCTCGATGTCGACCGCGTGGGTCATCGCGCTCTGGTCGAGCCACTGCGCTTCGAGCACCCGCTCGGGCTCGCCGTTGAGCGAGGCGGTGTTCGGGCAGTCGGCGCGGTGCACCGAGACGCCCTTGCCGATCGTGACGAAGCCCATGATCGGGTCGCCCGGCACCGGGCTGCAGCACTTGGAGAGCCGCACCAGCACGTCGTCGACGCCCGCGATGCGGATGCCGCTGGAGCTGCGGGCCAGCCGGCGGGCCGGCGGGCGGGGCACCATCGCCGCGATGTCGACGACGTTGTCGCTCTTGATCTCGTCGCGCAGGCGCTGCACCACGCTGTTCGGGGTGGCGTCGCCGAAGCCGACCGCCGCGAACAGGTCGGTCGCGGTCAGGTAGTTGAGCTTGAGCGCGACCTTGTCGATCACGTCCCCGCGGGCGAGGTCGACGCGCAGGCCGGCCCGCGCCAGCTCCTGCTCGATCGCCTCCTGGCCGCGCAGGGTGTTCTCTTCCTTCTGCTCCTTGCGGAACCACTGCTTGATCTTGTGCTTGGCGCCGCTGGTCTTGACGACCGACATCCAGTCCAGCGAGGGGC
Organism: Candidatus Elarobacter sp.; assembly: GCA_030150085.1. Lineage (GTDB taxonomy): Bacteria > Vulcanimicrobiota > Vulcanimicrobiia > Vulcanimicrobiales > Vulcanimicrobiaceae > Vulcanimicrobium. Next base: position 10,558 of record JASLGJ010000063.1, read on the forward strand.
GCGAGCTCTTGTTGATCAGGATCTCGCAGATGTCGCCGTTCTTGAGCGTGGAGTCGAGCGGCACGATCTTGCCGTTGACCTTCGCGCCCACGCAGTGGTGGCCGACGTCGGTGTGGACCTGGTAGGCGAAGTCCAGCGGCGTCGCGTTGGCCGACATCGAGAACACGTCGCCCTTGGGCGAGAACACGAAGACCTGCGAGTCGAACAGGTCGAGCTTGAGGTTCTCCATGAACATGCGCGAGTCGCGCATGTCGTTCTGCCACTCCAGCAGCGAGCGCAGCCAGGTCAGCTTCTGCTCGAAGTCGTCCTTCTTGCCGCCCTCTTTGTAGCGCCAGTGCGCGGCGATGCCGTACTCGCTGGTGCGGTGCATCTCCCAGGTGCGGATCTGCACCTCGAGCGGGTCGCCGCCCGGGCCCACGACCGTCGTGTGCAGCGACTGGTACATGTTGGGCTTGGGCATCGCGATGTAGTCTTTGAAGCGCCCGGGGAGCGGCTTCCACATGGCGTGCACGACGCCCAGCGCCTCGTAGCAGTCCTTGACCGAGTCGACGATCACGCGCACCGCGGTGAGGTCGTAGATGGTCGAGAAGTCGCGCCCCTTGCGCATCTTCTTGTGGATCGAGTAGAAG
>JASLGJ010000204.1 GCA_030150085.1 Candidatus Elarobacter sp.
GCTGCTCAAGGACAACAACATCTACAGCGCGATCGCGTTCACCCGCACCAAGGCGCGCGCCAACCGGCTCGCGCTCGCGCTGGCCAAGCACAACGTGGCCGCGGAGCGGATCCACGGCGACCGCTCGCAGGCCCAGCGCACCCGCGCCCTGGCCGACTTCAAGCGCGGCAAGCTGCGCGTGCTGGTCGCGACCGACGTCGCGGCGCGCGGCATCGACGTGGCCGACCTCGGCCACGTCGTCAACTTCGACGTGCCGATGGTGGCCGAGGACTACGTGCACCGGGTCGGCCGCACCGCGCGCGCCGAGCAGACCGGCGACGCGATCACCTTCGTCTCGCGCGAGGAAGAGCCGCTCTTCCGCGACATCGAGAAGGCCGTCGGGCGGCGCATCGACCGCTCCAAGACCCCCGAGCTGCCGGTCGTCCTGGCCACCGCCGGCATGCCGCCCGAGCGCCCCGAGCGGCGCCAGCTCCAGCAGCAGCAGAGCGCGGCACGCCGCTTCAGCCCCGGCCGCGGGGCGCCGCAGAACGGCCCGCACAGCTTCCGCGGCCACGGCGACGCGAAGCTCAACGGCAGCAGCCACGGCAACGTGGCCGGCAAGCGCCGCGGCCGCTGAACGACTCCACGCCCCCGGCCGCTAAACGGCCCGCCCCACGCGCCCCCGGCTGATCCGGGGGCGCACGCACGTCCCCGTCCGTACCGCTGAGGAGCCTGCGCGCGGGCGGCGAAGCGGCAGGCCATGATGCGCCTGACCGCCCCTCTCCTCGCCGCCGTGCTGACGACATCGTCTCTGGCCGCCCCGCTCGCCGCTTCCGCGTCCACCGCGAGCGGCGCGCACGGCGCGGTCGCCACCGACCAGGCCATCGCCTCGCAGGTCGGGCTGAGCGTCTTGCAGGCCAGGGGCAACGCGGTCGACGCCGCGGTCGCGATCGGCTACACGCTGGCGGTGACGTACCCCAGCGCCGGCAACATCGGCGGCGGCGGCTTCATGACGGTGCACATGGCCGACGGCGACTCGGCCTTCATCGACTTCCGCGAGGTCGCGCCCGCCGCCGCGACCGAAAAGATGTACCAGGACGCCAGCGGCAAGGTCGTCCCCGAGCGCAGCACGGTCGGCGCGCTCGCCGTCGCGGTGCCCGCCACCGTGGCGGGCCTGGAGCTGGCGCGCGAGCGCTACGGCACCCGCTCGCGCCACGAGCTGATGTCGGCGGCGATCGCGCTGGCCGACGAGGGCTTCAAGCTGACCGACGCCGACGCGGCGGTCTTCGCCGCCAACGACGCGCTGCTCGCGCGCTTCCCGTCCACCGCCGCGGTCTACACCCACAACGGCGCCGCGCTCAAGGCCGGCGAGACGCTGCGCCAGCCCGCGCTGGCCAAGACGCTGCGCGCGATCGACGCCAACGGCGCGCAGGAGTTCTACACCGGCGACGTCGGGCGCCGCCTAGCCGCCGCGATCAAGGCCGCGGGCGGCATCATCACCGCCGACGACCTCGCGGCGTACAAGGTCGCGGAGCGCGCCCCGATCGAGTGCGTGCACCGCGGGCACCGGCTGTTCACCGCCCCGCCGCCCAGCTCGGGCGGGGTCGCGATCTGCGAGACGCTCGGCATCCTGGGCGACACGCCCGCCGGGCCGATGCACGGCGTCGCCGACGCGCACCGCGAGATCGAGGCCGAGCGGCGCGCGTTCGCCGACCGCAGCAGCGCGCTGGGCGACCCCGACTTCGTCAAGCCCCCGATCGAGCGGCTCCTCGCGCCGGCCTACCTCGCGCAGCAGCGCGCCTCGATCCAAGCCAACCGCGCCACCCCGTCGTCGAGCATCAAGGGCATGGCGATCGCCGAGGGCACGAACACCACCAACTACAGCGTGGTCGACGGGGCCGGCAACGCGGTCGACGTGACCTACACGCTCAACTCGACCTTCGGCAGCGGACTGGTCGCGGGCGACACCGGCGTGCTGCTCAACAACGAGATGGACGACTTCGCCAGCGCCCCCGGCGTGCCCAACCAGTTCGGCCTGGTGCAGGGCCAGGCCAACGCGATCGTCCCGCACAAGCGCCCGCTCTCGTCGATGTCGCCCACCGTCGTGGTCGACAAGGACGGCAAGGTCGCGCTCGTCGCCGGCGCCGCGGGCGGCCCGCGCATCATCACCACCACGATGGACATCCTGCGCGGCGTGCTCGACTTCGGCATGGACGCCGGCGCCGCGATGAACGCCCCGCGCCTGCACCAGCAGTGGCTCCCCGACGTCGTCTACGCCGAACAGGGCACCTTCACCGACCCGACGGCCGCAGCGCTGACGGCGATGGGCTACACCCTCAAGGTCGCCCCGATGGGCTCGTCCGCGAACGCGATCGTGGTCCGCCCGGATGGGACGCGGGTCGCGGCGCACGACGATCGGCGTCCGACAGGAGCAGCGGTCGCGTATTAGAAGCGAGGTAATTCGAGGCCTGATGGACAGCGCTTGGCTCGAGTTTTCAGACCTCAAGCGTCGAACCTACAATACACAGGTCTGGATACCGCTTTGCGCGTCCCAGTACCGCATCAAAGAGGGTGACCGTGGACACGCTGGCTACCGTGAGGAGTTTTTGCTTGCCAGTACCCTCGCGGTCGACGTTGCACACGAGGAACATGTCCGAACGGTCGACGCGAACGATGTCATCCAGCGCAACGAGGGCGGTCCATACGTCGATAACGGCACCTACGTTACTGCGGAGGCCGCGCCGGACTTCGTCGAAGGTATTGACGGGGTCAAGATGGTCCTACAGCAGCACATTCCCGGCATCAAGCAGCGGGAATGGTTGCTCAACCAAGATTTCGTTCTCGCACTGAACCTTCTTCGCGTCGGCGACACCTGGGTCCGAGTCGAAGAAGGCCGTGCTGAAGTCGCAAGGCTTCGCCGAGA
>JASLGJ010000239.1 GCA_030150085.1 Candidatus Elarobacter sp.
GTGACGTAACGGTTGTAGATGAGTCCCGCGTCAAGCGCATAGTTCGCTGCGCTCCACCCGCCAAGATAGCTGTGGCCGGCTTCCTTTCTCTTGTCGCCATCCGGATAGAACTGGTTGAGGAGATTGCCCGCATTGCACTGCGTTGACACATGCGCCTGCTCGAAGGCAACGCTAGTCTGCGTAGAATCGTAATAGGGGACGGTGAAAATTCGGCGGTACGGCCCAGTCCCCGAATCAGGTGTGTTCTTGCCGGTGTAGTTTTGGGGGATGAGGTCCTTCGTGGTTCTGCCCGATGCTCCGGCCGCCCTCATTGGTGACGCCTCGAAAAGCTTAGTCGCGGTTACCGCTCTTAGGCTATCGTGCAGATCTCGTCGGTTGTAATAAATCTTACCGGTTGGACCGTCGATCACGGCGACGTCGTACAGTGCAGGGACGTCTTTTGCGGGGAGACGGTCATCGGCCGAGACCCGAACCCCGCGCAGGGCGCGCTGAACGATTGTGCGTTCGTTGCTGTCCAAGCCGGGCTCGACGATTGCGTTCGCGCGCGCGTCGTCCATACGAATCGCAAGGTCTCCGTGCGAAGCGGCTTGCACGCCCGTGGCAGTACCGCTACTCGGAGGAATGACAGAATGGGAAGTCTGACTACATCCCACGACAGCGGCGAGCACAAGCGCCGCAAGGGGTACGATTTGCCGCGAAATCACGTTCTCTATCACCTCGTACCGTCACGAAAACACGATGCGCATAGGTGAAGGCAAACGACTGTAACCCGTCCATCATACGGGAAGCGCACCAGTTCGTAAACGAGACGGAGACTTGCAGTGGAGCGACAATAGCGTGCTTAGAGAACGCTATTGTGCTTTAATCTTTCGGGTGCCCTTTCATAGCTACCTGCGCTTGCATGGCGAAAAACGCAAAAGAAGACGGCGCTGGAGTCACGCCGCCTTCTTATGAAGGTTTCGATCAGTCTGCTACGGCAGCGTGTAGCTGCCGGTCACCAGCTGGAGCTTGATCGTGCCGATCGCGCAGCGCGCGGTCGCCGTGCAGGTCGAAGTCGAGGTGCCGACCGCGTCGCCGGCGTCGATCACGCCGTTGCCGTTGGCGTCGTACCACACGCCGACCTTGTAGCCGCTGGGCGCGTCGGCCGGGCGGACGTCGGCGATGCGGAACGTGCCGCTGGTCGGGTCGACCGGGACGCCGACCGGGAAGTCGTAGTCCAGGATCGTGGGCCGGTTCGAGCCGCTGTTGGCGTACGCGAAGGCGATCGTCTGGCCAGCGGCGTGCGCGGTTGGCTGCGGGCCGGAGTACGCGCCGGTGTCCTTGACCAGCGCCGCGACCGCGCGGTAGGCGTTGAGCCGGCCGTGGCCCTGGTTGGGGTCGTTGATGTTGTCGGCCGTGCTCTCGAGCAGCTGCGCGACCTGGGCCGGGGTCAGGGTGCGATGCCCGCCGGCCGCGGCGTACAGCAGCGCGGCGGCGGCGCTGACCTGCGGCGTGGCCTGCGAGGTGCCGTTGAACAGCGCGGTGCAGTTGGTCGGCGTCTGCGGCAGCGTGCCGCGGCCGTACGAGCACGGCTGGTTGGCGACGGTCGAGTAGTAGCCCCAGATCCAGTGCAGCAGGTCGGGATCGGGATCGCCGTTGGCCTGATCCGGTCCGGCCGCGCCGCCCGGCGCGACCAGGCTCAGGCCGTTGCCGCTCTGCGAGTAACTCGTCACCGACTCGGTCGCGGTGGCGTAATTGCCGGTGTTGTTGTCGTTGAGCTGCGACGCGCCGACCGAGATCACGCCCGGGTACGCGGCCGGGTAGTCGAGGTTGCCGTGCGCGTAGCCGTCGCCGTTGGGGTCCAGCCCGTCGCGGTTGTTGCCGGCCGCGGCGACGACCGTCACCCCGGCCGCCATCGCGGCTTGGATCGCCTCGTACTCGCCCTGGTCGTAGCCTTCGCTGGCATTGGGATCGCTGTTGCCGTTGAAGCTGGCCTCGGCGCCCAGGCTCAGGTTGATCACGTCGGCACCGTGCGAGACGGCGTCGCCGATCGCGATCGCCTCGTCGGAGGGCGACGCGAACCCGGTCGAGGGGTCGAAGATGCTGATCGCGATCAGCTTGGCGTTGTAGCCGCCGCCGGCGAAACCGAGGCTGTTATTGGTCGCCGCGGCCGCGATGCCGGCCACGTTGGTGCCGTGGCCGTCCTTGTCGACCTCGCTGGAGCTGGTCTTGCCGTTGAGCACGCCTTCTGAGAACGTCACCTGCGAGGAGAGGTCGCTGTTGGTCAGGTCGACGCCGGTGTCGATCACCGCGATCGTCGCGCTCGCGCCGTTGGTGTACGACCAGGCGTACGGGAAGCCGTCGGCCATCAGGTACCACTGGTCGGGCAGCTTGAAGTGCGGGTCGTTGGCGCTGGTCGCGGCGCGCGCGAGCGCGTAGCGCTTGTGCACCGGATACACCGCGGCGACGTCGGCGCGGGCCTGCAGCGTGCGGGTGAAGTCCGCCGCCGTCGTGCCGGCCGGCACGCGCACCACGCTCAGCGGGTCGGCGTTGGTGGTCGGCAGCTCGCGCCCGGCGGCGCGCAGCGCGCCGATCGTGTCGGCCACCGTGCGGCCGCTCTGGCGCAGCGCGGAGGCGCGGAAGCGCACGTAGACGCGGTCGCTCAGGACCTGCGCGGCGGCGGAGCGCTGCGGGCGGCGGTGCACCTCGCCCGCCAGGCTCGGGCGCAGCGAGGACGCACTGGCGAGCACGCCGCGGCGCAGGGCCTGCAGCTGCGTGGCGTCGACGGTGCCGCTCGAGTCGGCGTTGCGGTTGTAGTAGACCTGGTGCGGGCCGTCGTGGATCTGCTGCACGGTGACGGTGAACGGCGAGCCCAGCGCCGAGGCGAACTGGTACTGCAGGTTCGTCGACGAGTCGGGCAGCGTGTCGTTGGCCGGCGTGGTCAGCGCGGTGTTGTAGGCGGTGCTCTGACCGCTCGGGTCGACCCGCTGCACGACGACGCCCGCCGGGTCGGAGCTGAGCGCGTACACGCTGGTGCAGCCCGTCGCGGCCGAACCGTGCGGGCAGACCCCGCCGCCGTGGCCGCCGCCGCTGGACGCGAAACCGAGCGGGCTGACCGACTCGACCCCCGGGTTGGTGGTGGGCGCGGGGGTCGGAACGGGACTGCTGCTGCCCCCTCCGCCGCCGCCGCAAGCGGCAAGGAGAGCTGCCGCCAGGACGGCAAGGGTACGCGGGATGAGGCGGTGGATCATGCGCATCGCTTCCTAGGGGGCGGTTGAGGCGTGAGCGTCGCGTTCGAGGTGGCGCCAGATCAGACCAAGCGCCGCCACGGTCGCGCGATCACGAATGTCCGCACGGTTTCCTGGGAACGTGAGCCGCCTGGTCTCCGTCTCACCAGATTGCAAGGCGAGCGCGAACCACACCAAACCGACGGGTTTCTCCGCCGTTCCACCAGCGGGCCCGGCGATCCCGGTCGTCGCGATCGCGAGATCCCCGCCCAGCCGCTCGCGCGCGCCGCGCGCCATCGCGGCCGCCGTCTCCTCGCTCACCGCGCCGAAACGGTCGAGCGTCTCCTGCGGCACGCCGAGCTGGCCGACCTTGAGCGCGTTGTCGTAGGCCACGATCCCGCCCCGGTAGGCCGCCGACGCGCCCGCGACGCTGACGATCGCGTCGGCGATTTGCCCGCCGGTGCACGACTCGGCCGTCACCAGCCACGCGCCGCGGCGGCGCAGCTCGGCCACGATCGCGCCCGGCAGCGTCGTCTCGTCGTCGCCGAAGTAGCCGCTGCCGATGCGCGCGCGCAGCTCGGCGGCGACCGGCTCGATCAGCGCCTCCGCCTGCGCGCGGCCGCTCGCTTTCGCCATCACCTTCACGTCGACTTTGCCGCCGTGCGCGAGCATCGCGATCTTGGGGTTCTCGAGCGTGCGGAACAGGTCTTCGACCTTCTGGTCGAGCTGCGACTCGCCGATTCCGACGGTGTGCAGGGTGCGGGTGTAGATCGCCTCGCGCAGGCCGTACGCGCGCACCAGCCAGGGCACGAGCTTCTCCGCGAGCATCGGCTTCATCTCGCGCGGCACGCCGGGCATGCAGGCCACGAACTTGCCGTCGGCGCGCAGCGCGACGAAGCCCGGCGCGGTGCCGTGCGGGTTGTCGAGCACCACGCAGCCTTCGGGCAGGTAGGCCTGGCGGCGGTTGTTGTCGGTCATCGGGCGGCCGAACTGGCGGAAGCGCTCCTCGATCGCGCGCAGCGAGGGCTCGTGCAGCACGAGCTTCGCACCGACCGCGCGCGCCACCGCGTCCTTGGTCAGGTCGTCGACGGTCGGGCCCAGGCCGCCGGTCGTCACCGCGCCGTCGGCGCGCGCCAGCACGTCCTCGAGCATCGCCGCGAGCCGCTCGGCGTTGTCGCCCACGGAGTGCTTGGCGAACACGTCGACCCCGTGGTCGGCCAGGACGCGCGCCACGTGGACGCTGTTGGTGTCGACGAGCTGGCCGAGCAGAATCTCGGTCCCGATCGTGACGATCTCGACGGAGGCCATGCGCGACGGCTTCCCGCCGCGCCCGGCGAACTCCCCGAAGGCTACAGCGGCGGGCTGGGGTCGCCGACCGCCTTGGCCATCGCGCGGTAGACGTTCAGACGGCCGCAGCCCTCGTGCGGGTCGGCGATGTCGTCGGCGCTCGTGCACAGCAGCGTCTTCATCGCGGCCGGGCTCTGGTAGGCGCGGTTGACGGCCAGGATCAGCGCCGCCGCGCCGGCGACGTGCGGCGTCGCCATCGACGTGCCGGCGATCTCGGTCCGGCAGTCGACCCGTGCGGCCGTCTGGGTGCTGTTCGGGTAGTCGTCGGTGCACGCGCCCGCGAAGTTGGCGTCGAACGGCTGCGAGGTCCAGATGTGCTCGACCCAGTGCAGGTCGTCGTCGTCGCTGCCGGAGACCGGATCGCCGCCCGGCGCGACGATGCCCCACGCCGACGCGCTCTTGGGGGCGGCCGCGGGCGAGCCCCAGTCGGAGTACGACGCGACGTACTCGACCGGCGCCGACGCGGAGCCGACCGACGACGTGCCGTTGGGCTGGCCGTCGCCCAGCGCCGACGCGCC
>JASLGJ010000280.1 GCA_030150085.1 Candidatus Elarobacter sp.
GATTTTCTCGTTCAATTTCGCGCCGAAGGGCTGGGCCATGTGCAACGGGCAACTGTTGCCGATCAACCAGAACCAAGCGATGTTCTCGCTGCTCGGCACCACGTACGGCGGTGACGGCCGGGTGAACTTCGCCCTGCCCAACCTCCAGGGCCGCACGGCCATGCACATGGGCCAGGGCCACACCCTCGGCGAGCGAGCCGGCGAAGAGTCGCACACCGTCATCATGAGCGAGATGCCGGCGCACATCCACCCGGCCACGGCCGACGTGAAGTCGGGCGACAACACGACGTTCAACCCCAACAACGCCTACCCGGCGAACACCGGCGGGACGAAGCTGTACTCGCGCGGCAGCTCGAACATGGTGCCGATGTATCCCCAGATGGTATCGAACGTCGGCGGCAGCCAGCCGCACGAGAACCGTCAGCCGTTCATGGCGTTGAACTTCTGCATCGCGCTCGTCGGCATCTTCCCGAGCCAAACCTGAGCGCGTGGGCAAGATCGTCAACTTCCACCTGCCGGCGGACGACGTCGAGCGGGCCGCCAAGTTCTACCGCGACGTGTTCGGCTGGGAGTTCGTCCCGTTTCCGAACGCGCCGACGCCGTACCTGGTGCACGACTCGGCCGACGCCGACGCGGCGGCCGGAATCCCGGCCGCGATCACGGTGCGCCAGGACATCGTCAAGGCGCCCACCCCCACGATCGAGGTCGACGCGATCGATCAGGCCATGCTCGACATCGCCATGAAAGGCGGGCAGCAAGGCCGCGTGAACGACATCCCGGGCCTGGGCCGCTTCGGCTACGCGATCGACTCCGAGGGCAACATCATCGCCCTGCTGGAGCGCAGCGTGGCCTAGCGCGGCAGCGCGCCGCTTCCCCTCCGTTCCACCGCGCTCGGCCTCGTGCCGGGCGCGTTTTTTTCGTGTTCCAATCCTTGCATTTCACCGCCAGGACTGTTCCAGCGGCAATCGTAAAGGCGCTTGCACGGGGACCTGCTCGAGCCGAAAGGAAGAGATGTCGACACCGTTCATGAGCGAGATTCGGATCTTCTCGTTCAACTTCGCGCCGAAAGGCTGGGCGATGTGCAACGGCCAGCTTCTGCCGATCAACCAGAACCAGGCGCTGTTCGCGCTCCTGGGCACGACGTACGGCGGTAACGGGCAGACGACGTTCGCCCTGCCCAACCTCCAGGGCCGCGCCGCCATGCACGAGGGCCAAGGGCACACCCTGGGCGAGCGCGCCGGCGAAGAGTCGCACACCGTCAGCATGAGCGAGATGCCGGCGCACATCCACCCGGCCACGGCCGACGTGAAGAGCGGCAACGCCAACACGTTCAACCCGAACAACGCCTACCCCGCGAACACCGCCCCGACCCAGACGTACTCGCACGGCAGCTCCAACATGGTCGCGATGTACCCGCAGATGGTGTCCAGCGTCGGCGGCAGCCAGCCGCACGAGAACCGCCAGCCGTTCCTGGCGCTGAACTTCTGCATCGCGCTCCAAGGCATCTTCCCCAGCCCCAACTAGCCTCACCGCACCACACCGAACCGAGGACACCGATTTGAAGCGCGCCCCCTTTTTAGGAGCCGGCGCCGCCGCCTTTTTGACCGGCTGCGGCGGAAACCACCTCGTGCGCGCGCTTCCGGGTGTCGCCGCTCTCAAAGGAACGTCCCGCCCCGATCTGGCCAACGCGCGGCTCGTGCCCGCGGTCGCCGACGCGATTCCGGACTACGTCCTCCAGCGGCCGATCGTCGGCGAGACGGCGCGCTTCGACGGCGCGAGCGCGCCGCTGGGCTGGCTCGCGTGCCAGGGCCAGACCTTGACCGTCGCCGAGAACCAGCACCTGTTCAAGATTCTCGGGGCGATGGCCGGCGGCGACGGCAAGACGACCTTCAAGCTGCCCAACGCGCGCGCGCTGATCGTCGCGGCCGGCGGCGTGTTTCCCTCGACGCCCGCGATCTTCACCCAGTCCGGGCGGCACACCAGCCGCACCGACTCGCTCGGCCGGGGGGCCCGCCCCGCGGCGCTGCGGATGAAGCAGACGAACTGGGAGAAGAGCGCCGCCGAACGGCAGCTCGTGAGCCGGGCGATCCAGGTCGGGCGGCCCGCGCCGGTCCCCGTCCCGAGCGACGTGAAGGAACGGATCGAGCGCGGCAACGCCGGCGCGCGGAGCGCCGTGCTCGAGCGCCTGAGCGCCGCGAACCGCGGCCGGCTCGAAGCGGCGCTCGCGGCCGCCGTCGACGGGCGGATGACGATCCACGGGGCGGTGCTCGCGATGGCCAGCTCGCTCTCGGACGGCGAAGCGGACGCGCTGCTCGCGATCCACGACGCGATGGTGCGAGACTTCCGCGGCGGCGGCTCCGGCGAGCACCGCGACCCGCGTCTCGAAGGGGCGTACTTCGCGGTCGGCATCGCGTTCACGCGCGAGCAGAAGCAGGCCCTGTGGGCGCGGGAGAAGCGCGAGCTGGGCTGACGCGGCGCTCAGGGGATGTCGACCGGCGCCGTCCCCTTCGCGGCCAGCGCGCGCAGCGCCGCGTACGGTTCGTCCAGCCACGCCGCGGCGAGCCGTTCGACCTCGGCATCTGCGGCTTCGTTCGCCGGCTCCGGCCCGGGGCGGAACGGCGCACCGGCGCGCTTCGTGTCCAGCCCGGCCGCGGCGCGCATCCGCGCGCGGTCCTCGTCGCCGGGCGACACGCCGAAGAAGTCCAGCAGCCGCGCGGGCACGGCCTCCGGCAGGTCGGCGTAGTCGACGAAGCACGCGCGCCCGGCGCGCGCGCCCTGCAGCGCGGCCGCGCAGAATGCCGCCAGCACGCGCGCACCGTACTCGCCGGGCGGCAGGGCGTGGGCGCTCGCGGCGTCCAGCTCCAGGTACGCCGGGTCGATCGTGCCGGCCACCAGCTCGGCGCCGGCGTTCTTGGCTTGCGAGCGCAGCACCGCGCGCGGCTCGCGGAACACGAACGCCCACGGCACGCCCGGAAACGCGCGCGCGATGAAGGGCAGCTCCAGCACGTGCCAAGCGTGAAACTTGACGAACAGGTGCCGCTCGCCGGCGTGCGGCCGCCCCAGCGCGCCGACCAGCGCGCGCAGCCAGCCGGCCAGCTTCTCCTCCTCCCCGCGCTCCGCCATGGGGCGCCGCAGGCGCAGCAGCGCGTCGAGCGGCTGGGCCTCGGAGAGCACGACCGCCGCGCGCAAGCCGGCCAGCATCTGCGCGACGAGCGTCGAGCCGCAGCGCGACATGTGGAACACGAGCCCGCTCGGCGCGGGGCCCGGATCGAGCGCGTGCGCGGCTTCCAGTTCGCTCGCCGAGGTGCGGCGCGCGAACAGCTCGTTGAACGGGTGGCGCATCGCATGGTCCGCGCTCTGCTCGAAGAACGGGTCCGCGAACGGCGCCCCGGCCAGCGCCCACTCGACGACCGGCTCGGCCGCGCCGGCATAGACCCGCACCGGCGTCCAGGCCGCCAGGCTCGCCGGGTTCAGCGCACCCACCGCAGCAGCCACTCCTGACGCGCCAGCGCGCGCGCCGCGTCGAGGTCGGGCCGCGTCACGTCGTCGCCGTGTTCCGCGGCCAGCCGGAGCAGCTCCGCTTCGAACCGCTCGGGCTCCAGCGCGTGCAGCCGGCGCGCCAGCTCCGGGTCGGCATGCACGCGCGCGCGCAGCGCGTCCAAGCCTTGGCGCGACACCGGCTAGCCCGCCGCGCCGCGCCGGGCGCGGGCCAGCGCGGCCCATACTTGCGGCTTCATCAGGTGCTCGAAGCCGGGAACGGCGGGCGTCACCGACACGACCCGAAAGCCGAGCCGCTCCAGCAGCCGCGCGCTGCGCGCGTTGGCGGGGTGGTAGTACGCGCTGACCTCGGCCAGCGCGAAGGCCTCGAACGCGTAGTCGAGCACGGCGCGCACCGCCTCGCTCGCGTAACCGCGGCCTTCGTACGCGCCGTCGACCGTGTAGTGCACCATCGCGCTCGCGGGCGCGGCGGTGAACCCGCTCAAGCCGACCAGCGCCGCGGGCTCCGCCCGCTCCGCACCCGCGGCCGGGAAGGCGAGGAACGTGGTCGGGCGGTCGGGCCCGGCCTGCGCGCGCTGCGCGGCGATCCAAGCCCGCTGGCCGGCGACGTCGGTCGGCTGGGGCGGCTCCCAGGGCGCGAAGCGCTCGGCGTTGCGCGCGTAGTACGCGCACAGCGGCTCGGCGTCGCCGTCCTCGGGGCCGCGCAAGCGCAGCCGGGCCGTCGTCAGGATCGTCATCGCGGCACGCGCTTCGCGCCGCGGGCGAGCCGCTCCGGTGCGTCCGCGCTAGCGGCCGAGCCGGCCCATGATGCCCTGCAGCAGGCCGGGCAGCTGGGTCAGCACCTGGGGGTTCTGCTGCACGAACTGCACCGCGGCGTCGCGCAGCGCGGCCGGGTTCTGGCTCGCGTGCTGGATCAGGGCCATCACGTTGCCCTGGTCGCCGTTGGCCGCCGCGCCCGTGTCCACGCCCGCGTCCTGCGCGGTGGCCTCGTCGTGGCCGTGCCGGGCCAGCGCGCCCAGCAGCGACGTGCCGAGCGCGGCCAGCCCGCCCTGGTCGAGGTTCTGCGCCCCGTCGGACAGGTGCTGGGCGAGCTGGTCGGGCGGCACGCCCGCGACGTGGTCGCGCGCCGCGTCGCCGACCTGCTGGGGGTCCGCGCCGCCGAGCAGCGAGCGGGCCTCGTTCATCAAGAAGTCCATCCCCGCCCTCCTACCCGGCGGAGGGCCGATCCTCCGCCCCTGTGCCCGGCGGACCGATTCTCCGCCCCGTGCCCCGGCGGGCCGCTCCTCAGCCGCGCTCGGCGGTTGGGCGGGGGGACGTCATACCCCGTCGAGCGAGAGGAAGTACGAGCGCAGCTCGGCTGCCAGAAGATGTCGCGCCCGAAGCGCACGAACGACGCCGCGTCGAAGGCCGACGATCACCTCGCGCAGCGGGTCCCACTCGTTCCACGAGCACACCCCGGGCTCGCCGGCCGTTCGCGCGTCCTCGCGCTCCGGCTCGTCGCTCACGCCCCTATCGCTCGACGAAGTCGGGGTACTCGTGCTTGGCGTACTTGTCGTCCGAGGGCCACTCGGGGATCTGGTCGTCCCAGGGCGTCGCCTCGCGCTCGGCCAGGGTGATGACCGGCGGCGCGTCGACCCGGCGCAGGGTGACCAGCGTCTCGACGTGCCCGGTCTGGGGGAACATGTCGAACGGCTGCACCAGCCCCAGCGCGTAGTTGCGCTTGGCGAGATAGGCCAGGTCGCGCGCCAGCGTGGCGGGGTTGCACGACAGGTACCAGACGTGGGGCACGCCGGCCGCGGCGATGGCGTCGAGCGTCGCCTCGTCGGAGCCCTTGCGGGGCGGGTCGAGGAAGACGATCTCCGCGTCGGCCAGGGCCTGCTTCCCCTCGGGGTGCGCGACCGCGCCCTCCACCCGGCCCTCGACGAAGCGCACCCGCCCGCCGACCTCGTTGATCTTGGCGTTCTCGCGCGCCTCGCGCACCGCGGCCGGGTTCTCCTCGACCCCCACCACGTGCGCCCCGCGCGCGGCGAAGAAGATCGCGAACGTGCCGGCCCCGCAGTAGAGGTCGACGATCTTGCGGCCCGCGGCGATGCCGGGGGCGAGGAAGCGGAAGATGCGCCCCACCATCTCGCTGTTGACCTGGAAGAACGAGGCCGGCGAGACGCGGTAGCGCACGCCCTCGATGACCTCCTCCATCTCGCGCTCGCCCCAGACGTAGAGCATCTTGCGCCCCAGCACCGCGTTGGCGGTGCGCGGCTCGAACGAGTTGGAGATCCCGGCCAGCCCGCGGATGCGGCGCGCGATCGCCGGCGCGGCGTCCTTGATCTCGGGGGCGGCGCGCTCGGTGGTGAGCGAGAGCACGGCCTGCCCGCTGGCCGCGCCGGCCCGCACGATGGCGTGCTTGGCCCGCGCGAAGGCGGCCTTGGACTCGGGCGCGCGGGCGGCGGCGTGCAGGCCGCCGATCGCCGCGTCGAGCTGCGGCAGCACGACCGGGCAGGTCTCGATCGGCACCAGCGCGTGCGAGCGCGCCTGGTAGAACCCGAAGGCCGGCTCGCCGCCGGCGTGGTCGACCACCAGCGCCATCTTGTTGCGGTAGTTGCGGGGGTGCATCATGCCGATCGGGCGGCGCACCGCCGCGTCGGGGAAGCCGCCGATGCGGCGCAGCGCGCTGCGCACGATCTGCTCCTTCCACGCCAGCTGGGCGGGGTAGGCGAGGTGCTGCACCTGGCAGCCGCCGCACACCCCGAACACGCCGCAGAACGGCTGGGCGCGCATCTCCGAGCGGGTCTCGAGCGCGACCACCTCGCCGACCGCGTACTTGGGCTTGACCTGGGTGACGCGCACGCGGGCGCGCTCGCCCGGCAGCGCGCCGGCGACGAACACGACCACCCCGTTGATGCGCCCGACCGCCTGCCCGTTCGCGAGCAGGTCGGTGAAGCGCACCTCCGCGACTACGCCCGGGCGTATGGCGGCTCGGCCGGAGGCCGAACGCGACGGATTCGCCGCAGGCGAATCCACCTACGCGTTTTTCTTCTCGTCGAGGGTCTTGATGAGCCGGTTCGCCTCGTCGATGAGCTCTTGGATGCGCTCGGTCGTCTCGTCGCCGGCCGGCGTGCTGCGCAGCGAGGCCCGCACGACGAAGTACGTCAGCGCGGCCGACGCGCCCGCGATCCCCAGCCAGACGAGCGTGCGGCCGAACGGCGCGCCGGTACGGCGAGCCGGAACGCCGTCGGTGGCGGGAGCGGTGGTCTGATCGGTCACAACCCGGTCGATTCTGTCGAAAGGTGAGGATTTCCGGCTAGGTTCGGGCTGCCCCCGAGCCGCCTACGCGACGAGGACGGGCTCGCCGACCTCGGCCGCCTCGAGCTCGCGCTTCTCGCCCGACGAGATGATCCGCGCCAGGTCGAGCAGGATGATCAGGCGGTCCTCGATCTTGCCCACGCCGCGGATGTACTCCGTGTCGACCCCGGTGATCATCTCGGGCGCCGGCTCGATCGCGTCGGTGTCCAGGCGCAAGACCTCGGAGACCGAGTCGACCACCATCCCGACCCGCTTGGCCCCGATCTCGGTGACCACGATGCGGGTGTTCTTGGTGTGCTCGGTGCGCGGCATCTCGAAGCGCGTGCGCAGGTCGATGATCGGGATGAGCTGGCCGCGCAGGTTGATCACGCCCTCCATGAACTTCGGCGCGCGCGGCACGTGGGTGATCGAGACCATGCGGTTGATCTCTTGCACCTGGGCGATGTCGACCCCGTACTCCTCGGAGCCCAGTTTAAAACTTACAACCTGAATCGTTTCAGACATGATCGTGACCTTTCAACCAATCCTTTGATCGGACCGCAGCGTGGCGAGGACCGTTACGGATTCGGCCGCAGCCGAATCCTACACTCCGGAGAATTCGGCGCGGGTGGCTTTGCCGTGGCCGTAGGCCCCGGCGACGAGCGAGTGGACGTCGATGATGAGCGAGATGGAGCCGTTGCCCAGGATCGTCGCGCCCGAGATGCCCGGGATGCGGCCGATCACGTCGGAGAGCGGCTTGATGACGATCTCCTGCTCGCCCTGGAACGAG
>JASLGJ010000287.1 GCA_030150085.1 Candidatus Elarobacter sp.
GCGGCGTTGGCGATGGCGGCTCCGGAGCTCCAGAACCCGTCGACCGCATCGCGGTGCCGGATGTGCGAGGCGCGCTCCAGCAGCCCGCGCAGCGCGACGGCCGCGGCGGCGGTGGCGAAGATCCCCGACACCTGCAGGTGATCGGCGACGAGATAGGACAGATAGGCGACCACGATCGTGGCGGTGACCTCGTGTTCCGAGGCGCGCGCCGCCCGCAGGAGCAGCCAGAGCGGCAGCGCGCACGCGGCTCCTACGACGAGGCCGCCCGCGATCGCCAGCGCGCCGTGCGCGAGCGCGGGAAGCCAGCCGGCGCTCGAGCCCTGGACGGCCGCCAGCGCCAGACCGTACAGCACCACCGCCACGCCGTCGTTGGACAAGGATTCCGCCTCGACGATCGTTTTGACCGCCGTGGGAACCGCGGCGTGGCGAAACACCGCGACGACGGCGACCGGGTCGGTCGCCGAGATCGTCGCTCCCAGCAGCAGCGCCGGAGCGAAGGGCAGCGCGCCGGCCGCGACGAGCGCGGCGGCGACGGCCAGCGCGGACAGCACCGTCCCGGGCAGCGCCAGGAGCGCGATGCGCAGGGCCGACGCGCGCAGAGCGTCCAGATCGATGCTCCACGCCGCCTCGAAGACCAAGGGCGGCAGGAACACGAAAAACAGCGCGGGGCCGAACGCGAACGGCGGCCGCAGGTGCCAGACCGACCCGAAGACCGCGCCCACCGCGACCAGCAGCACGGCGGCCGGGATGCGGATGCGCTCGGCCGCGATGGAGACGAGCACCGCGAACGCCAGCAACCCCACGAATGCCGCTACGCCGGCGGAGAGCTCCTGCGCCACGCGGCGTGCTTCGTCCCAACGGTGCGGCGACCCGCCGGTGGCATTCCCCTCCCTGGGAGGGGAATAACCGAGGCGGGAGAGAGCATTCGATGAACAGCAGCCTGCACAACAAAGTCGCCGTCGTCACCGGCGCCGCGACCGGCATCGGCCGCGCGATCGCGACCCGCTTCGTGCGCGCCGGCGCGAAGGTCGTGATCGACTACGTCGGCTCCCGCGACGAGGCCGACGAGCTGGCCGAGGCGCTCGCGACGGCCGGCGGTGACGCCGTCGCGGTCGCCGCCGACGTCAGCGACCCCGCCCAGGTCGACATGCTGGTCGAGCGCACGGTGCAGACCTTCGGCCGGCTCGACGTCTGGGTCAACAACGCGGGGATCGAGAAGGAGTACCCGTTCCTGGAGACGCCACTGGACTACTGGCACGAGGTCATCGCGGTCAACCTGACCGGGCCGTTCCTGTGCTGCCAGCGCGCCGCCAGGCAGATGGTCGCGCAAGGCGGGGGCGGGCGCATCGTCAACATCTCGTCGGTCCACGAGGACATCCCGATGCTCACCAACGGCCCGTACTGCGCGGCCAAGGGCGGCCTGCGGATGCTGATGCGCACGATCGCGGTCGAGCTCGCGCCGCACGGCATCACGGTCAACAACGTCGCCCCCGGCGCGATCGAAACGCCGATCAACGCGCGGTCGATGCAAGACCCCGCGAAGATGAAGGCCCTGCTGGCCGAGATCCCGCTGCGCCGGATGGGCACGCCGCAGGAGGTCGCGCAGCTCTGCGCGTTCCTGGCCTCGGACGAAGCGGCCTACGTCACGGGCTCGACCTACGTGATCGACGGCGGCATGATGCGCCAGTCCGGCAGCCTCTAGGAGCCCTGGGCCTGCGGCAGCTCGCTCTCGCCGCGGCGCTGCTCGGCCGGCTTGTCGGCGTGGGCGAGGTTGTAGGCGGTGTTGACCAGGCCGACGTGCGAGAAGGCCTGCGGGAAATTGCCGACCAGCCGTTTGCCCCGCACGTCGTACTCCTCGGAGAGCAGCCCGACGTCGTTGGCCGTGCCCAGCAGGCGCTCGAACAGCGCCCGGGCGTCGTCGTGGCGGCCCTGCAGCACGTAGTTGTCGGCCAGCCAGAACGCGCAGGCGTAGAACGCGCCCTCGCCCGGCGGCAGCCCGTCGGTCTCCTCGGAGAGGTGGTTGTAGCGGAGCACGAAGCCGTCGTGGAGCAGCTCGCGCTCGACCGCCCGCACCGTGCCGAGCACGCGCGGGTCGTCGGGGGGCAGGAAGCCGACCAGCGGGATCAGCAGGGTCGCCGCGTCGAGCTCGCGGGAGCCGTAGCACTGGGTGAAGGTCTCGCGCTCGGGGTCGTAGCCCTTCGCGCAGACCTCGGCGTGGATCGTCTCGCGCAGGGCCCGCCAGCGCTCGACCGGGCCCTCCAGCCCGAACTCCTCGACCGCCTTGACCGCGCGGTCGAGCGCGACCCACGTCAGCACCTTGGAGTGGACGAAGTCGCGGCAGGGCCCGCGCACCTCCCACAGCCCGCGGTCCGGCTCGCACCAGCGCTTCTCGACCGCCGCCACGACCGCTTGGGTGAGCGACCACTCGTCGGTGTCGGGCGCCAAGCCCGCGCGGTGGGCCTGGTACATCACGTCGACGACCTCGCCGTACACGTCGAGCTGGAGCTGCTCGGCGGCCGCGTTGCCGATCCGCACCGGGCGCGAGCCGGCGTAGCCCGCCAGCCAGCCCGCCTCGAACTCGGGCAGGCGCCGCTCGCCCCGCAGGCCGTAGAGGATCTGCAGCTGCTCGGGGTTGCCGGCCACCGCGCGCAGCAGCCAGGCCCGCCAGGCGAAGGCCTCCTCCTCGTAGCCCGCGTTGAGCATCGCGACCAGCACGAACGTGGCGTCGCGCAGCCAGCAGTAGCGGTAGTCCCAGTTGCGCACCCCGCCCAGCTGCTCGGGCAGCGAGGTGGTCGGCGCGGCCAGCACGGCCCCGGTCTCGGCGGCGGTGAGCGCCTTGAGGGTCAGCAGCGAGCGCACCACCGCGTCGCGCCAGGGCCCCTGGTAGCGGCACGTGCGGGCCCACTCGCGCCAGAAGACGTCCGTCCGGCGCAGGGCCGTGGCCGCCTCGGAGGGCCCGGGCTGCTCCTCGTACGAGGGGAAGTACGCGAGCTCGAAGCCGACCTGCTCGCCGGCCCCGACCTCGAACTCGGCCACCGTGGCGAAGTCCTCGCCGCGCAGCGGCACGTCGGCGTAGAGGGCCAGCGCGTCGGGGCCGGCGACCGCGACCACCGCCGACGCGGCCTTGCGCACCCACGGCACGACCCGCCCGTAATCGAACCGAATCTTGATGGACGAGCGCAGCGCGACCCGGCCGGCCTCGCCGATGACCAGCCGGACCAGGCGCGGGGCCTCGCTCCCGGCCAGCATCCCGTCCACCACCCGGACCCGCCCGCCCTCGACCTCGTGCACGGTCTCGAGCACCATGCTGTCGGGCCGGTAGGCGCGCCGGGTGGCGCGCACCGCGCCGCGCGGGGCGATCCGCCAGTGTCCGTTGTCCTCGTCGCCGACCAGCGCCGCGAAGCAGGCCCCGCTGTCGAAGCGCGGCAGGCAGAGCCAGTCGATCGAGCCGTCGCGGCTCACCAGGGCGGCGGTGCGGGTGTCGCCGAGCAGAGCGTAGTCTTCGATGGGGCGCGTCACCGTGCCATGATTCCCACCAATCGTTTCGGCGCGGCGGAGGAAATGTTTCCTGACGGCGAAACGTCGGCGCAACTCGTCACCCGCCCCAAGAGGTTGGTCCCGATGCGTGTTCCTCGTTTCGTTCCGGCGGCGCTGGCCGGCGCGCTGCTGTGCAGCTCGTTCGCGGCGTCGCCCGTCGGCGCCGCCGACTCAGGCCCGGTCAAGATCGCGGTCATCACCGACATGAGCGGCGTGTACGCCGCGCTCGCCGGCCAGGGCGCCGTCGACGCGACGAAGATGGCCGTCGAGGATTTCGGCGGGAAGGTTCTCGGCCGCCCGATCGTCGTCGACGCGGTCGACCACCGCAACCAAGGCCCGGAAGCAGCCACCAAGGCCCGCGAGGAGTTCGACTCCGGCGCCGACCTGGCGCTGGACATGACCAACTCGGGCACCGCCATCGCGGTCGCCGGGGTGGCCAAGGAGAAGCACAAGCTGGCCATCGTGACCGGCGGCGGCACCTCCGCCATCACCAACGAGAACTGCAACAAGTACACCTACCACTACGCCTACGACACCTATGCCCTGGCGCACTCGACCGGCACCAACATCACCGCCGGCGGGGGCAAGAAGTGGTACGGCATCGTGCCCAACTACGCGTTCGGCAAGGCCATGCTGGCCGACTTCACCGATGCGGTGAAGAGCAAGGGCGGCGAGTTCGTCCACGAGGACACGATGCCGCTGGGCACCACGGACTTCTCGTCCTACATGCTGGCCGCCAAGAACGCCAAGCCCGACGTGCTGGGCCTGCTCAACGCCGGCGCCGACACGGTCAACAGCATGAAGGCCGCCAAGCAGTTCGGGCTGGACAAGCAGATGAAGATCGCGGTCGGCCTGCTGTTCCTCTCCGACGTCGACGCGCTGCCGCAGGTGTTCGAGGGCTCGCGCATCACCACGTCCTGGTACTGGAACCAGGACAAGGCGGCGCGCGCGTGGGCCGACCGCTGGAGCAAGCGCAACGGCGGCAAGCGCCCGACCGACGTTCAGGCCTCGGACTACTCGGCCACGATGCAGTGGCTCAACGCCGTCAAGGCGGTCGGCTCGACCGACGCCGACAAGGTCGTCAAGTACCTCGACGGCCGGCAGTTCAACGACTTCTACGCCCACGGCGGCGAGTGGCGCGCGCGCGACCACCGCGTGACGCACGACATGTACGTGGTCGACGTGCTGCCGCAGTCGCAGGTCAAGGAGCCGCACGCGTGGTTCAAGATCGTCCAGACCATCCCGCCGGGCCGCGCCTTCCGCCCCGAGTCGCAGTCCCTGTGCAAGAAGGACTGGTAGGGTAGCGGTCTGAGCCCGGACTACGTCCTCACCCAGATCTTCAACGGGCTAGCGAGCGGCGCGTTCTACGCGCTGCTCGCGCTGGGCCTGTCGGTGATCTTCGGGATGCTGCGAGTGGTGAACTTCGCCCACGGGGCGATGTTCATGCTGGGCGCGTTCGCGACGTACTACGGCGCGCAGCTCGTCCACCTGCCGTTCTTCGTCGCGCTGGTCGCGGCACCGGTCGTGGTCGGGCTGTTCGGCGTGCTGCTGGAGACGACGCTGCTGCGCCGCCTGTACGGGCTCGACCCGATCTACAACCTGCTGCTCACCTTCGCGCTGGTGCTGGTGATCGAGGACCTGATGCGGCTGATCGCCGGGCCGCTGGGCTCGCCCTACTCGACCCCCGACGCCCTGAGCGGCGCCACCAACCTCGGCTTCACCCTCTACCCGACCTACAAGCTGTTCGTCATCGTGGTCTCGCTGGCGGTCTGCGGCGCGGCCTGGTTCGTGGTCGAGCGCACCCCGGTCGGGGCGCGCATCCGGGCCGCGACCGAGAACCCGGTCCTGGTGCGGGCCTTCGGGATCGACACCCGGCGCCTGGTGACGGCGACCTTCGGGGTCGGCGTCGCCCTGGCCGCGCTGGCCGGCGTGCTGGCCGCGCCGACCACCAACGTCCAGCCGACGATGGGCGACGCGGTGATCATCTACACCTTCGCGATCGTGGTGATCGGCGGGCTGGGCTCGATCGTCGGTTCGATCGTGGCCGGCTTCGCGCTGGGCCTGCTGCAGACGATCGGCGCGGTCGTGTTCCCGCCGATCTCGACGACCCTGATCTTCATCGTGATGGTGATCGTCATCATGTGGCGCCCGGCCGGCCTGTTCGGCAAGCCCGAGAGCGCGCGATGAACCGCCGCCAGCTGCTCGTCCTCGCCGCGCTGGTCGCGCTCGGCCTCGCGCTGCCGTGGTTCGTCTACCCGGTCGTCGCGATCGACCTGATCTGCTTCGGGCTGTTCGCCGTCTCGCTCGACCTGCTGTTCGGCTA
>JASLGJ010000295.1 GCA_030150085.1 Candidatus Elarobacter sp.
GGGCGGTCGACGACCTGCCGTTCTACTACGCGCCGGTCGTCTCGGCGACCACGCTCGTGGACGGCGTCGTGCACCTCACGATCGCCCCCGGGGCCTCGGCCGGCGGGCCGTCGCTGCTGAGCTGGGCCCCGCGCGCGGGCGCCGACGAGGACGCGCCGCCGGTCTGCCCGCCGGCCTCCGACGACGCGCACCTCGTCGACGCGGTCGTCACCGGCGCGCCCGGCGCCAAGGACACGGTCGACGTCGAACGCGGCCCGTGCGGCGTCATCCGGGTCACGGGCACGATTCCGCTCGGCGCCAAGCCGGACGAGGTCGACGCCGCGGTGCCCAGCCCGGAGCGCTACGTGCAGCGCGTCTTCGCGGCCGCGCTGGCGGCGCACGGGATCGCCCTGCCCGTCTCGGTCGACCGCCCGCTCCACGGCGCGCCGGTCGTGACCGAGCCGTACCCGAGCGCGGGCGAGCGGGTGCTGTGGGCGCACGACTCCGAGCCGCTGCGCGACCTGCTGGCCGATCTCTGGCTGCCCTCCGACAACCTGATCGCGGAGTCGCTGCTCAAGCAGCTCGCGGTCGCCGGCGGCGGCGCGCCGGGCAGCGACGAGAAGGGCACGGCGCTGGAGCAGGCCTGGCTCGGGCGCCTGGGAGCCGACCCCGGCCTGCTCGCGCTCGCGGACGGCAGCGGGCTGTCGGCCTACGACCGCATCACGCCGCGCGCGCTGGTGGCGGTGCTGCTGCACGACTGGAACGGGCCCTACCGCGAGCTGGTGCTCGACGACCTCCCGATCGCGGGCGTGCGCGGCACGCTGGCCTCGTCCTACCTCGGGACGGCGGCGGAGCGGCGGGTGTTCGCCAAGACCGGCTCGCTCTCGCACGTCAGCACGCTGGCCGGCTACGTCGCGACGCGCGCCCACGGCACGGTCGCGCTCGCGTTCCAGGTCGACGACTGGCTCGGCGCGCCGGGCCCCTTGCGCGAGCTGCGCGGGCGGATGCTCGCGCGCCTGGTGGAGGAGTAACGTGCTCGGGGCGCACTTCGAGGCCGAGATCCGCGAGCAGCCCGACGTCTGGCGGCGCATCGCGGCCTCGGACGACGCGCAGCGTTGCGCGCTGGCGGTGGCCGGGCGCGACGTGCTGTTCCTGGGCAGCGGGAGCTCGCTGTTCGTCGGCATGCTGGGCGCGCTCGCCTTCCGCCGGCGCGGCATCCGGGCCGCCGCGCTGGCCGCGACCGAGGCCCGCTTCGACCGCAACGCCTACCGCGAGGCCTGCGTGGTCGCGCTCTCGCAGAGCGGCCGCTCGAGCGACCTGCTCGACGCGCTCGATCTGCTTTCGCCCTCGCGCCTGATCGCGCTCACCAACGACGCCCAGTCGCCGCTGGCCGAGCGGGCCGAGATCGTGATCGACTGCCTGGCCGGGGCCGAGCGGGCCGTGCCGGCCAGCAAGAGCGTGACCTCGATGGCGGCGATCCTGCTCTGGGCCGCGGCGCTGACCGGCGGGGCGCGCAACCGCACCGCGGCGACGCTCGAGTCGACCGCCGAGGACGTGCGGGCCTGGCTGGACGGCGACGGGACGGCCGACGTGGTCGCGGCGGCGCGGCGCATCGCGCGCCGCCGCAGCGTGGCGATCGTGGGGGCCGGCTACGGGGTGCCGATCGCCTACGAGCTGGCGCTCAAGATCAAGGAGGCCAGCTACGTCCACGCCGAGGGCTTCGCGGCGGGCGAGTTCCGCCACGGCAGCTCGGCCATCCTCGACGCGTCGAGCGCGATCATCGGGATCGTCGACGAGGCCTCGCGCGACATCGTCCACCGCCCGCTGGCCGAGGCGGTCGAGGCCGAGGCGGCGCGCTACGTGATCGGGGCCCGCAGCGGCGACGTCCCGCTGCTCGGGCCGGCCACCGGCGAGCCCTTCAACACGCTGGCCTGGCTGGTCGCCGGGCAGTACCTGGCGCTGAGCCTGGGGCGGGCCAACTTCGTGGAGTCCGACGCCCCGCGCGGCCTGAGCAAGTACGTGATCTAGTACCCGCACCGCACGCGGCGTGCGGCGCGGGGGAGGTGTCCGGCGGGGCCGCACGCTATTGGTCCACCTGCGACGGCGTCCGGTGACGCCGCTCGCTTTTCTTTTGTCTCCGGAGAGATTTCATGACCTATCGCACCATTCGGCGCCACCTCGCGGTGCTCGCCGCGGCGATCGCGGTCGTGCTGGCGGCGGCGGGTGCGGCCTGGGCCGGCACGACCGGCACGATCAGCGGAACCGTCACCGACCCGTCCGGCAAGCGGCTCGCCGGGATCACCGTGTCGGCCGCCGCGCCGTCCCAGACCCAGCGGACGACCACCAACGGCGAGGGCTTCTACACCCTGCAGAACCTCAGCCCCGACACCTACACCGTCAGCTTCAGCGCAAGCGGCTTCCGGACGTTCGCGGTGCAGGGCGTGACCGTCCAGCAGGACCTCACCGCGACCGTCGACCAGACCCTGTCCCGCCAGCTCCAGACGATCGGCAGCGTGCGCGCCAACTCGCCCCAGAACCTCGTCCGGGGCACGCAGGGCACCGACGTCTACACCGTCTCGGGCCAGCAGCTCAACGTGGCCTCGGGCGGGGACGACCTACACCGCACGCTCTACGAGTACATCGCGACCGCGCCGGGCATCACGTTCAACGGCTTTCCCGGCCTGCCGCGCATCCGCGGCGGCTCGGCGACCGACACCGGCTACGAGTTCGACGGCATCCCGATCCGCGAGCGCATCACCGGCCTGTTCACCTCGAACCTGAGCAGCATCGGCTTCGCCAACGTCGAGGTCTACACCGGCGGGCTGAGCGCGGCCAACGCCGGCTACGGCACCGGGATCATCAACACGGTCGTCAAGTCCGGCACCTACCCCGGCTTCCAGACCGTCGCCGCGGGCCTGACCGGGGGCGAGATGAACCACTACCTGACCTTCGAGAAGGGCGGCGCGACGCGCGACAACCGCTACTCGTACTACGTCTCGGCCGACCTGGTGAACTCGCAGAACGACTACGACTTCGGCAAGGAGTCGTACCCCAACGTGCTCTACCACGGCAGCAACGGGCCGGGCTCGGTCATCACCCGCGACCTGATCGGCAACTTTCACTACCGCCCAAGCCAGAACGACGACGTGCAGTTCCTGGTGCAGAACGGCGTGGGCGAGTTCAACTACACCTACCTGCTGGGCTACGGCCCGCACCTGGCGCTGGCGCCCTGCAGCGGCACCGCGGCGCCGCTCAAGAGCAGCCCGACCGGCTTCACCGGCGGCAGCGCGCCCAACGGCGCGCCCTGCCCGGCCGGCCTGTACTTCCGCTCGCTGCCGCCCGACACGGGCAACGCCTGGCACCACTACAGCGGCATCGGCAAGCTGCAGTGGAACCACATCATCG
>JASLGJ010000331.1 GCA_030150085.1 Candidatus Elarobacter sp.
GGCGGGCGCGCGCGTCGAGCACCAGCGGGGGCAGCCCGCGCCGGTAGGCCAGCAGGTTGGCGACCAGCCGGGCCACCCGGCCGTTGGCGCTGGGGAAGGGCCGCAGGCGCACGAAGCGGGCGATGGCCCGGGCCAGCGCGAGCGGGGCCGGCTCGTGCTCGCTCAGGGCCAGCCGGCCGACCGCGGTCTCGGTCTCGAAGGCGACCATCCAGTGCGGGGGCGGGATCGTGCCGTCGGCCAGCGGCGGCAGGTTGCTGGTCCGCCAGGCCCCGCCCTCGGGCCCGCCCCCGACCGCCAGCCGGTGCAGGGTGCGCAGGTCCTCGCCGCTGATGGGGACCCGCCGGGCCGCCCGGCGCACCGCCCAGGCCGAGGCGTCGGCGTAGCCGCGCACGATCAGGTAGTCCTCCAGCCGGTGCCCGCCCAGGGCCCGGCCGCGCTCGAGCAGCACCCGCACCTCGGTGCGGTCGAGCGCGGTTCCGGCGAGCGCCGCCGAACCGGCGATCTCGTCCAGCCGCAGCGCCGCGAAGGCTTCGCGCAGGGCGGCCGAGGGCGGGGCGGCGCGGACCTGGGCCGCCAGCTCCGCGATCCGGTCCGCGCCCTGTCCAATCGAGGTCATGGTACTTTCGTTGGACACGAAGCGGGACGGTTTCGCTGCGCCCGCCCGCTAGGATGGCGCATGGCGGATTATCTGGCGGCCCTGCGCGAACGGGTGGTGCTCTTCGACGGGGCGATGGGCACGCAGCTCATGGCCCTGCACTTGACCGACGAGGACTTCGGGGGCGCGCAGTACCACGGCTGCAACGAGGCCCTGGTCCTGACCCGGCCCGACGTGATCGAGCGCATCCACCGCGACTACTTCGCGGCCGGCGCGGACGTGGTCGAGACCGACTCGTTCACCGCCTCGCGCCTCAAGCTCGACGAGTACGGCCTGGGTGCCAAGACGGCCGAGATCAACTTCGCCGCGGCCCAGCTCGCGCGCCGCGCGGCCGACGCCTGCTCCACCCCCGAGCGGCCGCGCTTCGTGGCCGGCTCGCTGGGCCCGACCGGGATGCTGATCTCGTCCTCGGACCCGGCGCTCTCGAAGATCAGCTTCGACGAGCTGGCCGACCTGTACGAGGAGCAGGCCACCCACCTGGTCGCGGGCGGGGCCGACCTGCTGCTGCTCGAGACCAGCCAGGACTTGCTGGAGATGAAGGCCGCCATCGCCGGCATCACGCGGGCCTTCGCCAAGGGCGTGCGGCGGGTGCCGATCCAGGCCCAGGCCACCCTCGACGTGAGCGGGCGGATGCTGCTCGGGACCGACATCAGCGCGGTCTGCGCGACGCTCGACGCGCTGCCGATCGACGTCATCGGGCTGAACTGCTCGACCGGCCCGACCCACATGCGCGACCCGATCCGCTACCTGACCGAGAACTCGCGCTGCTTCGTGAGCGTGATCCCCAACGCGGGCCTGCCGCGCATGGGCGCCAAGGGCGAGACGATCTACCCCGAGACCCCGGCCGAGATGGCGGCCGAGCTGGGCGCGTTCGTGCGCGACTTCGGGGTCAACGCGATCGGTGGCTGCTGCGGCACCACGCCCGAGCACATCGCGCACTTCCGCGCCGGCCTGGACGAGCTGGAGCGGGGCGGCTACACCCCGCGCCATCCCAAGCCGCAGCCGCTCCAGCTCGCCGCCTCGGCGATGACCGCGGTCGCGCTCGAGCAGGAGGGCACGGTGCTGATGATCGGCGAGCGCGTCAACGCGCAGGGCTCGCGCAAGATCAAGCGCCTGCTCCTGGCCGACGACTACGACGAGATCACGCTCGTGGCGCGGGGCCAGGTGGAGGGCGGCGCGCACCTGCTCGACATCTGCACCGCGCTGACCGAGCGCAACGACGAGGACGTGCAGATGGCGACCATCGTCAAGCGCCTCGCGCAGTCGGTCGAAGCGCCGCTGGTGATCGACTCCACCGAGCCCAAGGTGATGGAGGCCGCGCTCAAGATCTACGCCGGGCGGCCGGTGATCAACTCGGTCAACCTCGAGGCCGGGCGGGCGAAGATCGACACCGTGCTGCCCATGGTCAAGGAAGCCGGCGCGGCGGTGGTGGCCCTGACGATCGACGAGATCGGAATGGCCAAGACCGCGCAGCGCAAGCTCGAGATCGCGCGCCGCATCTACGACATCGTGGTCGGCGAGTACGGCCTCCCGCCCGGGGCGCTGATCTTCGACGACCTGACCTTCACGCTGGCGACCGGCGACGCGGAGTACGTCGACTCCGCGGTCGAGACCATCGAGGGCATCCGCCTGATCAAGGCCGAGCTGCCGGGCGTGCTGACCTCGCTGGGCGTCTCCAACGTCTCGTTCGGGCTCAAGCCGGCCGCGCGCCACGTGCTCAACTCGGTCATGCTGCACCACTGCACGCAGGCCGGCCTCGACATGGCGATCGTCAACCCGGCCGAGATCAAGCCCTACGCCGAGATCGACGCGCAGGAGCGCGAGCTGTGCGACGACCTGGTGCTCAACCGCCGGCCCGACGCGCTGCAGCGCGTGATCGAGCACTTCGAGGCCAAGGTCGTCACGCCCGGCGGCGCCGCCGCGCAGGCCGACGACGACGCGGACGCGCCGGTCGAGACGCGCATCCACAACGCGATCCTGCGCCGCCGCAAGGACGGCATCGAGGCCAAGATCGACGAGGCCCTGGCCAAGCGCGACCCGGTCGACGTCTTGAACAACGTCCTGCTCCCCGCGATGAAGGAGGTCGGCGACAAGTTCGGCTCGGGCGAGCTGATCCTGCCCTTCGTGCTGCAGTCGGCCGAGGTGATGAAGAAGGCCGTCGCGCACCTCGAGCAGTTCCTCGAGCGCAAGGAGGGCGTCAGCAAGGGCGTCGTCGTGCTGGCGACGGTGTTCGGCGACGTGCACGACATCGGCAAGAACCTGGTCGGCACGATCCTCTCCAACAACGGCTACACCGTGCACGACATCGGCAAGCAGGTCCCGGTCAACACGATCCTCGACAAGGCGGTCGAGGTCGGCGCCGACGCCATCGGGCTGTCCGCGCTGCTGGTCTCGACCTCCAAGCAGATGCCGATCCTGGTCAAGGAGCAGGCCGCGCGCGGGCTGAGCTACCCGGTGGTGGTCGGCGGGGCCGCGATCAACCGCGACTTCGGGCGCCGCATCGCCTACGTCGACGAGCACTTCTTCGACCCGGGCGTGTTCTACGCCAAGGACGCGTTCGAAGGGCTCGACCTGATGGACGCGCTGACCGACGAGGGCGCGCGCACTCGGCTGGTGGAGCGCGTGCGCGACGAGGCCGCGGTGCTGCGCGCGAAGGACGCCGGCGCGACCGCCGTCCCGGCCTCGAACGGCCGCACCGCGCGGGCCGAGGTGGGCGAAGCCGACGTGCCCGCGGCGCCGTTCTACGGCCCGCGCACGCTGGCGCACGTCGACCCGCGCGAGCTGTGGGACTGCTTCGACCTCAAGAGCCTCTACCGGCTCTCCTGGGGCGGCGCGAGCGTGAAGGGCGCGGAGTGGGAGCGCCTCGTGGCCGAGGAGTTCGAGCCGCGCCTGCGCCGCTACCAGGCGCTGGCGGAGCGCGAGCCGCTGCTCGACCCGCGCGTGGTGTACGGCTACTTCCCGGCCGCCGGCTCCGGCGACGACGTGATCGTCTACGATCCCGCCGATCCGGGTAAGGAGATCGCGCGCTTCACCTTCGCCCGCCAGCGCGGGGGCGAGCACCTCTGCCTGGCCGACTACCTGCGCGAGCCGCGCGCCGGCGGGGCGAGCGACGTGATCGCGCTGCAGGTCGTCACGGTCGGGCGC
>JASLGJ010000342.1 GCA_030150085.1 Candidatus Elarobacter sp.
CGAGCTCGGTGCTGACCGTGCCGCTGGCCGCCGGGGGCGAGGTGCTGGGCGCGCTGACCTGCGGCCTGGGCCCGGGCAGCTCCGCGCCCTACGACGCCGACGACCTGTTCTTCGTCGAGGAGCTCGGCCGGCGGGCCGGCACGGCGGTCCAGAACGCGCGCCTCTACGCGCGCGAGCGGCGCATCGCGGTCTCGCTCCAGGCGGCCTCGCTGCCGCGCGCGCTGCCGCGCTTCGAGTTCGTGCGGCTCGACGCGGAGTACCGCCCCGGCAAGGCCGAGGCGACGATCGGCGGCGACTGGTACGACGCCTTCGCGCTGGCCGACGGGCGGGTCGCGTTCACCGTCGGCGACGTGCTCGGCAACGGCCTGCACGCCGCGATCACGATGACCAAGCTGCGCCAGGCCATGCAGTCCGCCGCGATGGTCGACCCCGATCCCAACGTGATGCTCGACGTGGCCGACAAGACGCTGCGCGTTCACGACCCCGACGGCTACGCGACCGCCATCGCGGCCCTCTACGACCCGCGCGCGCAGGTCACCACGCTGGCCTCGGCCGGCCACCCCGGCCCGGTGCTGGTGCGCGCCGCGGGCGGCAGCGAGGACTACAGCAGCGCGGGGCTGCTGCTCGGGCTGCGCAGCGGCGACGAGCGCGCCGTCGAGACCATTCCGACCCCGCCCGGCTCGATGCTGGTGTTCTTCACCGACGGCCTGGTCGAGGCCACGCACGACTTCGACGAGGGCAGCCGGCGCCTGCACGAGGCGCTGGCCGATCCGGCGGTGCTGCGCGCCGCCAACCCCGCCCGGGCGATCGTCGAGGCCGTCCTGCGCGGCGAGGAGGCCGGCGACGACATCGCCCTGCTGACCGCGCGCTTCGCGCCGCGCGCGCTCACCACGGAGCGGTCAGCCGGAACACCACCCGCCGCGGCGCGTTCCACTGGGTCGTGTTGAAGCCGTTGTTCACCTTGATGACGTAGCGGTGGTCGAGCAGGTTCTCGACGTCGAGCTGCCAGCCCAGGCCCGCGCGGCGCTCGGCGCTGCGGCCCAGCGAGGCGTTGAGAACCCAGTGCGCGGGCAGGCGCCCCTCGCCGCTCTCGAACTCGACCGGAAAGCCGGTGCCGTACTCGGCCTGGAGCGTCGCGAAGGTGCGCAGCCCGGGCCCGAAGCGGCGGGTCAGGAAGGCGTTGCCGGCCCAGGTCTGGTCGTGGTCCTCGGGCTGGAGCGTCAGGTCGCCCACCGCGTCGGGCGGGAACAGGAACGTCCCGCCCGAGATGCCGCCGGCCTGCGCGCGCTGGTAGGTCAGCGACACGCCGGCGTCGCTCGCGGCGCTCGTCGCGTCGAGCCGCAGCTCGAGCCCGCGGTCGCGCCCGACCGCGTTGTTGAAGACCGCGAACAGCGGCGTGTTGGCGAGCTGCGTGGTGTCGAGCACGTTGACCGCGGTGCGGTCGAACGCGTTGAGGTAGGCGCGCAGGCCGGGGCGGAACGTGCGCGCCAGCCCGATCTCCAGGTAGGTGTCGCGCTCGGGCTGGAGGTCGTACAGCGGCGCCGCGCTCGCCGCGGTCTGCGTCACGACCGCGTCGCGCCGAGTGTCCTCCAGGCTCGGCGCGGAGTAGAGCCGGCCGGCGTAGCCGTGCAGCACGGTGCCGGGCGCGATCTCGGCGTTGACCTCGAAGCGCGGGCTGAGCTGCGCGCCGCTCGTGTAGCCGGTGCTGCGGTCGTAGCGCAGCCCGGCGTTGAAGGCCAGGCGCGGGTTGGGGGTCCACTTGTCCTCGGCGTAGAGCCCGGTCTGCGAGCCGCGCTGCGCGGTGCGGTCGGTGAAGTCCGGCGCGTCGGGCATGCGGATCAGCACGTCGGAGCGGAAGCTCTCCTGCGAGAGGTCGAGGCCGGCCTTGAACGCGTGGCGGTCGCCGGCCCGGAACAGCGACGCGCGCAGCCCGGCGTAGGTCGCGGCGCGGTCCTGGCGCAGGCCGTTCTGCGGCGTCGGCGTGCCGTCGTCGTCCACCACCGTGGCGAGCAGGTCGCGGGCGAGGTCGCCGTCGTAGGCGACGCGGTTGGCGCGCGCCCACGGCACGAGCCGGAAATACCCCTGGCCGTCCTTGGAGGTGTGGGTGTACGACAGGCTGGCGAAGCGGTCGTACTCGCGCTGCACGTCGTCGGTGCCGGGCACCGCGGCGTAGGGCGACTGCGCGCTCGCCACGGTGTTGATCGGAATCTGGAACGACGCGAACTGGTTGGAGAGGTCGGCCGCGAGCAGGTCGCGCTCGCCCAGCGGCAGCGCGACCCGCAGGAACTGGTCGGAGCTGGCGGAGGCGTCGTGCAGCGCGTCCTTCGCCGGCGCGTCGAGGCCGCGGTCCGAACGGGAGCCGTTGAGCGCGAGCGCGACCTGGGCCCGCCCGGCGCTGAAGTGCTCGACCAGGCGCGCGTCCGACGTCCCCAGGCCGCCCGCGCCCAGGGTCAGCCCGCCGCCCGCGCTCTGCTCGGTGCCGCCGCTGACCACGTTGACGACCGCGCCCTGGCGCGAGCCGCCGAACTCGGCCGGAAAGGCGCCCGTGAACACCTCGACCGCGGCGGCGTTGCGGGGGTCGACGAGCTGGGCGAAGTTGGAGCTGGTCGACTGCGGCAAGGGCGCGCCGTCGAGCTCGTAGGACAGGCCGTGGAAGCCGTGCGCGACCGGCTCGTCGTACGAGAAGCGGACCACGCCCGGGACCTGCTCGACGACCGCGTCGAGGCGGTCGTTGCGCGGCAGCGCGGCGAGACGGCGCGCGCCGAAGGCGTTCTCGGAGACCGGCGTGCCGCGCACGCCGGTCGCGCTCGAGGCGGTGCGGCCGATCACGGGGGCGGCCACCAGCGCGACGTCGACCACCGCGTCGGAGGCCACCTCGACCGTCGCGAGGGCGGTGCCGCTCGGCGCGGCGGCGCGCAGGGTGTAGCGCCCGAACGGCACCCGCGCGAAGGCGAAGCGGCCGTCGGGACCGGTCGTGCCGGTCAGGCTGGTGCGGTCGCCGCTCAGGACCACGGCGACGCCGGCCAGCGGCTTGCGCTCGGGGCCGGTCAAGGTGCCGCGCACGATGCCGACCACGTCGGCCCGGGCCGGCGCGGCGAACGAAACGACGGCGATGCCGCACGCCAGCGCGGCGAGCGACGGAAAGGGGGAACGGGACACGATTTCTCCTTCGGTACGAGCGTGACGGAGCGCCGTGAGAGGCGCGTGAAGGTCAGGCTCGGAGCGGAGGAGCGCGCGAGGGCCGGCGCCGCGCGAGGCGGACGCCGGCGGAGACCGGGACGAGGACGGAACGCGGCGCCCAGGGGGTGCCGGCGCCGGGAGCGAGCAGGCGGAAGGCCGCGACGAGCGCCGCCACCAGGCGGCCCGCCGAGGCCAGCAGGGCGACCAGCGCGAGCAGGCAGAGCGCCGCGAGGACCAGCCCGAGCGCGAGCAGGATCGGGCAGATCCCGTCCCCCGGCATCGGCATGGCCATCGCCATGCCCCGGTCCATCGCCATCCCGCCGGCCATCAGCGTGCCGGGCGGCAGCGGCCCGGGGTGCGCGGCGAGCACGCGGTGCCCGCACAGGCCGGCCCCGGCCCGGACCAGCATGGCGACGCCCGCGGTCGCCGTACCGGCGGCCGCGGTCAGGATCGCCGGCACGGCCAAGCGCGCCCGGTCCAGGTGTCCCATCTGCCCCTCAACGTACCGCACCAAGCGGCGGATGGCTAGCCCCGGCGGGTCCCGCGCGGGGCGGGGTCGTAGACTGCCCGCTCCGTGATCGACCAGATGATAACCGCGATGCTGCGCGAGACCATGCCCGACGCCCGCGCGTTCGTGCGCGACATGACCGGCACCATGGACCACCTCGAGGTGTTGGTGGTCTCGCAGGCGTTCGCGGGCGTCTCGCCGCTCGACCGCCACCGGATGGTCGAGCGGGCGCTCGCTCCCGCTCGCGCCGACGGGCGCATCCACGCGCTCCAGATTCGCACCGCACTTCCCGAGGACCAGAACTGACGATGGCTGACCTGCACGACGAGATCAAGCGCGAGATCGCGGAGAACACGATCCTCGTTTACGGCAAAGGCACCAAGGACGCGCCGCGCTGCGGCTTCACCGCCGAGACGATCCAGTTCTTCAACCAGTTCGGCTACCCGTTCGCGGTGATCGACGTGCTGGAGAACATGCCCAAGCGCAACGCGCTCTCCGAGCTGAGCGACTGGCCGACCCTGCCCAAGGTCTTCATCGGCGGGCAGTTCTACGGCGACACCGACATCCTGGGGCCGATGGCGCAGAGCGGCGAGCTGAGCAAGGTGCTCGAGACGGCCTTCGCCGGCCAGGACGTGAAGCCGACCATCCAGCTCCGCTAGTGGCGCTGGAGCTCTACGAGGCAGGGAGCGAGGCCGTCTGGCTTCGCTCTTTCCGTTTCGCGCTCGAGCTGCGCCCGCGTTTCGCCGAGACCGACGCGCTGGGCCACGTCAGCAACACCGTCTACCCCACCTACTGGGAGCTGGCCCGGCTGCGCTACCTCGAGGCGATCGGCGAGGCCGGCGACGCCAAGCGCCAGATCCTGGCCTTCAACCACATGACGGTCGAGATGACGACCCGCATGCTGCGCCCGTGCTACTACGACGAGCCGCTGCTGGTCCACGCCCGCACGGTCGCGCTGGGCCGCTCCAGCCTGACCATGGAGCACGCGCTCAGCGCGGTCGAGAGCGAAGAGATCCGGGCCCTGGCCCGGATCGTCGTGGTCGCCACCGACGGCGAGACCGCGGTGCCCTGGACGCCCGGCCAGCGCGCCAAGCTGGAAGCCTTCGAAGGCCGCACGCTGTAGCCGGAAACGGCCGCCGAACGAAAACGAGGGCCGCGTCGCAAAGACGCGGCCCTCGTGCCGTTCGCGCGCGCGGGGCTAGCCGCCGATGCGCTTGCTGAGCGAGATGCGCACGTTGCGCGGCCCGTAGGTGTTGGCGTTGAGCAGCGCCCCCGCCAGCGGCGCGCCGGCCGCGGTCGACGCCCCGGTGATGTAGGGCTGGAACTGGCCGCCGTACTCGGTGACGTAGCTGTTGCCGAACGTGTTGAACACGTTGTCGACGTTGAGGTTGAGCGAGTACCCGTGCGTCAGCGACAGGCGCGCGTTGGCGTTGGCGATGAAGAACGCGGGCTGGAAGAGCGAGTTGTTGGGCCCGTAGTAGGTCTCGCCGAACGAGAGCAGTCCGCCGTTGCGCGAGCGGAAGCGGATCTCGCCGTAGCCTTGCGAGTACGGGATCGACTGGTTGGAGACGCCCTGCGAGCCGCCGTAGAAGTTCACCCCCGAGATCACGCCCAGGTTGCGGACCGGCACGCTCGAGCCGGGGTTGGTGTAGAACGAGAGCGGGACGTCGATCGGCATGGCCTTCTGCAGCGAGCCCTGCACCGTGTAGCCGAAGCCGACCGCCGGGTCGCGCCGCAGCGAGAGCTCGATGCCCTCGTAGCGCGCGCGCGCCAGGTTGGTCGAGCCCGAGCTGGTCAGCGGCACCGCCGCCGCCGGGCCGGTCGGCTTTCCGGTCGCGTCCCCGGCCTGGTAGGTCGGCACCGTCACGATGCCGTTCGCGTACTGCGAGGTCGAGATGAGCTGGTCGAACAGGTTCGTGTAGTACACGTCGCCCGAGAACACGGTCTGCTTGTCGGGGCCGAGCCGCACGTCGCCGCCGAAGTTGTAGCCGAACGAGGTCTCGGGCCGGATGTTCGGGTTGGCCTCGGTGTTGGTGGCAAAGTTGTTGGAGCGGTCGATCAGCGGGGTCGTCGTGACGCGCGAGTAGAGGCCGATGTACGGCGGTGCGACCGCCGACCCCAGCGAGAAGCGCAGCGAGGCGTCCCGGTTGAGGCGGTACGTCGTGCCGAGCCGGGCGTCGTAGTGCGACTTGTGCTGGTCGGTGAACGTCGCGCCGTTGGTCTGCGAGTAGTGGGTGTCGTAGTTGTTGAAGTAGTTGCTCAGCGTGACTTGCGCGCGCGGCCCGAGGTTGCCGATGTAGCGCGCGAGCAGCGTGGTGAAGGTCTGCCCGGAGGTCGGCGGCACGGTGGCCGTCACGCTGCCGCCGGGGACGTAGGTCGCGACGTTGTACTTGCCGGTCACCGACTTGGTCGTGTCGAGCGCGAGGCTGAACAAGTTGCCGGTGTCGCCGAACGGGTGATCGACCTCGAGCGAGTAGCCGTGCAGACGGTCCTCCTCGGAGTCGTTGAAGTACGCGGCCGGAACGGTCAGCACGGCCGGCTGGCCGGTGTAGGTCTTCGCCACCGGCGCGACCGGGCAGGCGCCCTTGACCAGCGCGACCGGGCAGACCGAGGCGGTGCCGTAGAGCTGGGTGTCGATGAAGCCCGGCTGGCTGGCGTACTGCAGGCCGTTGTACTGCAGGCGGCTGATCGAGGCCGAGTACGCGCGCGCCAGGACGTTGTTGGTGCCCAGCGTGGTGCGCACTTCGCCCTGGAAGATCGGCTCGTTGTTGATCTCGTACTCGTGAGCGGGCGCGAACACGTTGTCCTGGCCCATGACGAAGCCCGCCGCGGGACCCGTCACCGCGTTGTAGCTCGCGCCGGGGTTGAACGCCGTCTGCTCCAGGTACATGTGGTTGCCGTTCTGCTCGGTGTTGGTCTGGCTGCCCAGATAGCTCGCCGTGAACGACGTGGCGGGCGAGAAGTTGTAGCGCAGCTTGACCAGCTCCGACTTGCCGGTGTACCACGAGCTGGTCGGCAGCCCGGAGTACACCAAGCTGGTCGACTGGTTGAAGTAGGTCTGCGAGGTGCCCGGGATCGGGCCGGTCTTCGTGACCGCCGTGGCCAGCGGCTGGCCGTTGATCAGCCAGCCGTTGTTCACCGCGGTGTACGAGGTGAAATTGTCCAGCGGGCCCGGCGTCCCGGTGACGGCGTAGTCGACGACGAAGCCCAGCTTGCCCTTGGCGACGGTGTTGGAGTAGCCGAAGTTCGAGAACGTGCCGCCGAAGCTGTCGACGCCGAAGGTCTCGTAGCCGCTCGGGGTGCGGGTCGGGTCGAGGGTGCGAAAGTTGACCGTTCCGCCGATCGCGTAGTTGACCTCGGGCGCGGCCGCGCCGGGGCCCTTGATGACCTCGACCGACTGCAGCAGGAACGAGTTGAGGAAGGTGCTGACGTAGTCGCCGAACGCGCCGACCGAGACGGCGTGGCCGTCGATCAGGGACGCGGTCTCGAACGACAGGCCGCCGCGGATGTTGGGGAAGGTGATCGCGCCGGGCGCCGCGCCGTTACCCGAGGTGGCGGGCAGGCTGATGACCAGACCGGGGGTCTGGTTGAGCACGCTCTTGACCTGCGGCTGGCCCTGGTCGACGAACGTCTGCGTGTTGATGACGCTCACCGAGGCCGGCGACGTGTTGAAGGTCGAGCGCGAGAAGGTGGTGCGCGTCGAACCGATCACGCGCAGGGTCGAGAGCGTCGGCGCGACGAGCTGGACGTTGAGGTTGACCGGCGTGCCGGCCGTCACCGCGACGTCCTGCTCCGTCCCGGCCTGGAAGCCGCTGCGCGAGACGGTCGCGGTGTAGACGCCGGGCGCGACCTGAAGCGCGTAGCGCCCCTGGGCGTCCGAGGTGGCGGTGTACGTCTGCGCGCCGCGCAGGACGATGGTCGCGCCGGCGATCGGCGCGCCGGTGGGGTCGGTGACGGTACCGGAAACCTGCGTCGTGGTCGTCGGCGCCGTCGGCGAGGCCGGAGCGCTCTGAGCGAACGCCGGTGCCATGCCAAGAGGTCCACCGGCGAGCGCGACGAGGGCCACGGCGCTCAAGACGCGTGACAAACGGGACACGAGTCCTCCTAAGAAGGGGAGTGCGTGGGAAAGCGCCGTGCCCTGCGGCAAGGCGAAGGGACCACCCGACGGGAGGCCCGCGGCGTAATCCTATACGCTCAACGTTAACCGTGGCTTAAAGGAGCACCCGCCGACCTTTCTCGCATAACCGAGCGTTAACGCCGGGCTGGTAGGGTGACCCGCTGGGCGCTAGACGCCTCAACCTTCCCGCTCGAAAGGAACTCCGTGCGCACACCCTTCCGTGTCGCGGCGGCCTTCGCGTTGGCGCTCTCGGGCCTCGCCGGCCCGGCCAGCGCGGCGCCCGCCCTCCCGCCGACGGTCGCGCAAGCCGCCGTGCAGACGGGCGCGCTGACCGGCCGCGTCCTCGACGCCCGCGGCAACCCCGTCGCCGACGCCACCGTCACCGCGCGCGGGGCGAGCAGCGCCTCGGCCCGCACCGGCCCCGACGGCCGCTTCAGGCTGGACCTGGCGCCCGGCCTGTACACCGTGGTGATCGTCAAGGGCGGCTTCCAGAGCAGCGAGACGGCCGACCTGGCGATCGTCGCCGGCACGACCACCGACGGCTCGGTCACGCTGGCCGCGGCC
>JASLGJ010000352.1 GCA_030150085.1 Candidatus Elarobacter sp.
CGATGAACCCCGTCATCATCGCCGCGGTGCTGCTGCTGGCGTTCGCCACCGCGCTCTTCACCACGCCCTACGTGCGCCGGCTGGCGCTGTCGGTCGGGATGCTCGACGAGTCGGGCGAGCGGCGCATGCACGACGTGCCCAAGCCGCGCATCGGCGGCATCGCGGTCTATCTGGGCTTCGCGTTCGCCATGTTCTCCGCGCTGGGCTACCTGATCGCGAAGAACCAGTTCGGCAACAAGGACAACCTGCACGACGCGATCGGATTGATCTTCGGCGGCACGCTGATCCTGATGGTCGGCATCTGGGACGACGTGATGGGGATGTCGCCGCGCGGCAAGCTGGTCGCGCAGATCGTCGTGGCCGGCATCTCGATGCTCTACGGCTTCATCATCCCGCCCTACGTCACCAACCCGTTCCACCACGGCGCGCCGCTCTATCTGCCGGTCTGGCTGCCGATTCCGCTGACCCTGGTCTGGTACGTCGGGATGATGAACGCGATCAACTTCATCGACGGGCTGGACGGCCTGCTCTCGGGGCTGACCGCGATCTCGGGGATGTCGCTGCTGGTCATCAGCCTGACCCACGGGCACCCCGAGCTGGCCCTGCTGCTGGCCGCGCTGGTCGGCGGCGTGCTGGGCTTCCTGCCCTACAACTTCAACCCGGCCAAGATCATCCTGGGCGACTCGGGCGCGCTCTTCATCGGCTACGTGTTCGCGACGGTCTCGATCGAGGGCGCGAGCAAGACCGCCTTCACCATCTCGCTGCTCGTGCCGCTGGTCGCGCTGGGCCTGCCGGTGCTCGACACGGCCTTCGCGATCGTGCGCCGCACCCGGGCGGGAAAGAAGTTCTACGAGGCCGACCGCGGCCATTTCCACCACCAGCTCATCTTCCGGTTCGGGCTCAACGTCCGCCAGGCGGTTCTTCTGATCTACGCGCTCTGTCTCGTCCTGGGCATCGTCGCCCTCGTGCTCTCCGGCGTCGGCGGCGGGGTGCGCGCGCGGTGAGCGTCCAGCCGTCCGGGGCGACCGGCGCCCGCCCGCTGCGGGTGATGGCCGTGATGGGCACGCGGCCCGACACGATCAAGATGGCCCCGGTCGTGCACGCCCTGCGCGCCGCGCGGCCGGCGGTGGAGCCGATCGTCTGCGTCACCGCCCAGCACCGCGAGATGCTCGACGAGGTGCTGCGCCTGTTCGAGATCGTGCCCGACGTCGACCTCGACATCATGACCCGGGCCCAGTCGCTGACCGACATCACGACCCGGGTCCTGACCGGGATGGAGCGGGTGCTGGCCGAGACCAAGCCCGACGTGGTGCTCGTCCACGGCGACACCACCACCTCGACCGCCGCCGCGCTGGCCGCCTTCTATGCGAAGATCCCGGTCGGGCACGTCGAGGCCGGGCTGCGCACCTCGACCATCACGGAGCCCTTCCCCGAGGAGGCCAACCGCCGCCTGACCGGGGTGCTGGCGTCCTTCCACTTCGCCCCGACCGCGCGCTCCAAGGCCAACCTGCTGGCCGAGCGCACCGACCACGCCCACGTGGTGGTCACCGGCAACACCGTGATCGACGCCTTCCTGGCCACCAGCCGGCGGCTGGGCAACGGGGTCTCGACCCACGCCCTGGACGGGCTCGACCCGGCCCGGCCGATGATCTTCGTCACCGCCCACCGGCGCGAGAACCACGAAGCGATGGGCGACATCGCCCGTGCCGTCGGTGCGATCGCGGCCTTCCCCGAGCGGCCCCAGATCGTCTGGCCGGTCCACCCCTCGCCGGCGGTGGCCCCGGTCGTCCACGGCGTGCTGGACGGGGTCGCGGGCGTGCGGCTGGTCGAGCCGCTCAACTACGCCGAGACCGTGGCCGCGGTGCGGGCCTCGCACTTCGTGCTGACCGACTCGGGCGGGCTGCAGGAGGAGGCGCCCACCCTGGGCCGCCCCGTCCTCGTGATGCGGCGCGAGACCGAGCGGCCCGAGGGACTCGAGGCCGGCACCCTGCGCCTGATCGGCTCCGACCACGACGTCATCGTGGCCGAGACGCGCCGCCTGCTGACCGACGCCCAGGCCTACGGCCGCCTGGCCCACACGGCCAACCCCTACGGCGACGGCCGGGCCGCGGAGCGGATCGTGGGCTGGTTGCTGCACGTCCTGCGCGGCGGGCCCCGGCCCGAGGAGTTCCGGCCGGGCGCTCAGCCCGAGGAATCCCGGCCCGGAGCCCAGCCCGACGAGTCCCGGCCCGAGGAAACCCGCCCCGGTCCGGTCGCGTGAACCCGGCCCGCCTGGCCGGCCTGGGCGCGCTCTTCGTGGCCTGCACGCTGGGCGGGTTCGCCCTGGGCGTGCTGGCCGCGAACCGAACGGGTGCCTCCTGGTGGGCCATCGTGGGGCTGTTCGGCGGCCTGGCGATCGGGGGCGGAATCGCGGTTTCCCAGGTCGTCCGTTCGGTCAAATAGGCCTCGTGCGATGAAA
This sequence comes from Candidatus Elarobacter sp., assembly GCA_030150085.1. Lineage (GTDB taxonomy): Bacteria > Vulcanimicrobiota > Vulcanimicrobiia > Vulcanimicrobiales > Vulcanimicrobiaceae > Vulcanimicrobium. The sequence continues at coordinate 2,459 of JASLGJ010000352.1, forward strand.
GTCCAGGAGGGGAGACCCCAAACCTGGGACAATACGGAGCGCGCCGACCAAGCCGAGCTGCGCGCGTACTACGCGCGGAAACGGTCGGTCGCCCTACGCTCGTCGCTGTTGCTCGCGGGGCTCGCCATCCTGGTGGCTCTCCGCTCTCCGATCCTGGGTCTCGACCTGGCGCTCGGAGGAGGGTGCGGCGTCGTGAACATGCTGTTGATCATGCGCAACAACGAGCGCCTCCTGGACGGGAGACGCTCGCGTGGTGTGTACGGGATGAACAACGTGGTCAGGGTACTGGGTATCGGCATCCTCCCGGCGACCGCGGCGATCACCGGCCCCGCGTGGGCCCTGGCGATCTCGTATGCCGGATTCTTCGCGCCGCTCGCATCGTACGCGATCGTGCTGCGCAACGCATATCGACGAGGGACGCAGTGAAGGAACAAGTCGGCGCGCATCTGACCTGGCAGTGGCCGGTGATCGGTTCCGTGCATGCCGATACGCTCTTGACGACCTGGCTGGTGATGCTGGTCTCGCTGGCGTTCTTCTGGTGGCTGGGCCGCTCGTACACCACCCACCGGGTCAACAAGACCCAGGCCACGTTCGAGGGCCTGGTCAACTACTTGGCGGACCTCGCGGTCAGCACGATCGGCAAGCAGGGCGAACGGTTCGTCCCGATCTTCATCGGGATGTTCTTCTTCATCTTCATCCTCAACCAGGTCGGGTTCTTCCCCTTCAAGCAGCTCGGGCTGCCCTTCGGCGGAGCGCCCACGGCCGACCTCAACACCACGGTCGCCTTCGCGCTGCTGGTGTTCTTCGGGATCTGGTTCGTGGCGATCCGCAAGAACGGCATCGGCGCGTTTGGACACCTCCTCAAGCCCTTCCCGGTGCTGCTCCCGCTCAACCTGATCGAGGAGCTGGCCCGCCCGGTCGTGCTCGCCCTGCGTCTGTTCTTCAACATCTTCGTGGGCGAGCTGCTGCTCTTCGTCGTCGCGACCATCATCGCGTCGAACGTCTCGGTCGGTCCGGTGAACCTCTCCCTGGGCGCGGCGGTCGTGCCCTTCCTGCTGCAGTTCTTCAACTTCTTCATCGGCACGCTGCAGGCGTTCGTCTTCACCCTCCTCTCCATCGTCTATCTCTCCTTGGCCACGGCCGAGGAACATTAGACCCCCTAGAAAGGCTCGATCCCTGTGACCTCGGATGCTCTGATCCTCGCAATGATGGTGATCGGCTTCGCGCTGATCGTCGCTGCCGTCGCCTTCGGCTCGGCCATCGGCGACGGTATCGTCGCTTCGAAGGCCGTCGAGGCCATCGCGCGTCAGCCCGAAGCCCGGCCCAACATCTTCACGTTCTTCTTCCTCGGCGTCGGCATTCTGGAAGCGTTCCCGATCATCGGCCTGGGGCTGGGTCTGTACCTGTTCTTCGCCGTCACCAACGTCCCGTCGCACATCCAGGCGATCGTCAAGTAGCGACCGCCATGGCCCTCCTCCGCTCGGAGCGCGAAGCCTAGTGTTTCTCTCGATCGACGGGACGCTGCTCGTCCAGGTCGTCAACTTCATCCTCTTCATCGCGCTGCTGAACGTCGCGTTCTTGCGGCCGGTCGGGCGCGCCATCGCCGAGCGGCGGGCGTACATCGACGGGCTGGCGCGCGACATCGAGAGCGGCGAGGCCGAGGTGCGCTCGGCCCGCGGGACGGCCGAGGAGCACCGCGCCGCGGCCCGGCGCGAGGCCGACGCGGCGATCGCCAAGGCGCGCACCGCGGCGCAGACCGAAGCGGGCGAGCTCACCGGCGGGTACCAGCGCCGGGCTCAGGCCATCGTCGAGGACGCGCACCGCCAGGTGAGCGGCGAGGTCGAGGCCGCGCGCGCCGGCGAGGCGCAGGTCGTCGAGGGGCTCGCGCAGACCATGCTCGAGCGCGCCATCGGCTCGGGGGCCGGGGCCTGATGGAAAGCACCAACGGGTTCTTCGAGTCGGTCGCGCTGTGGTCGCAGGTGCTGGGCGCGGTCGTCTTCCTGATCGCCCTGATCCTGCTCTTCCGCAAGTACCTGGTCCCCGCGGTCGAGGCCAACGAGCGGGCCCGCAACGCCGAGATCGCCGAGGCCGAGGCGCGCCGCGAGCGCGTGCGGGCCGAGGCGGCGGCGGCGCGGGGCGAGGTCGAGGCGGCCCAGCGCGACGCGGCCGAGATCCGGGCCCGGGTCGACGCGGTCGTGAACCGCGAGCGCGAGCACCTGCTGGCCGAAGCCAAGGCGGACGGCGAGCGGATGGTTCGCAACGCCGAGGGCGAGCTCGAACGAGCCCGCATGGCCGCCCGCGACCGGCTGCGGATCGAGCTCATCGAGAAGGCGCTGCTGCAGGCCCGCGCGCAGGCGGCGAGCCGGGTCGACGAGCGCACCAACGCGCGCCTGGTGAACGAG
>JASLGJ010000157.1 GCA_030150085.1 Candidatus Elarobacter sp.
ACCGGCCGGCGCGCGACCAGCGTCACGTCCTGGCCCCGGCGCGCGGCGGCGACCGCGGCCGCCACCCCGGCCGGCGTCCCGCCCACGACGAGGATCGGCGCCGAGGGCAGCGCGGCCGGAGCCTCGGTCCGCGCCCCGGCAGGCGCGGCGAAGGCAGGCACAAGGAGCGCGCAGACGAGCACGGCTCCGAGAGAACGAGCGAGATGGCGGAACATCGGTACCCGCTCAACGCAGCGGGCCCGCCGCTCATCGCGCGGGCCCGTCACGGATGCGAAACCGTTACGGCGCTTCGGAGAGGGGGAGATTCGAACTCCCGAGACCTTTTACAGTCTGCTCGCTTTCCAAGCGAGTGCATTCGACCACTCTGCCACCTCTCCGCGGCCAGCGAGCGCTATTCACGATCCGGCGGGCGAAGGCCTCGCGCGTCGTTGGCCGCTCGGAGGGGAACGAGGCGAGCGTGGATACGCTCGCAACGACGACCGCCGCCCGCTTCACCGACCCGGCCGCCGCCGGCGAGGCCGCGGTCGAGCTGGTTCGCCTGAAGACCCCGCCCCAGCGGCTGCGGGTCGCCATGCGCGACGCCCGCGCCCAGCGGGCCTTCGCGACCCGTTACGGGATCGCCGAGCTGCCCCACCCCGGCGCCGGGCGGAGCGGCATCGCGGCCGCGCTGGAGCGGATCGCCGGGCCCGAGAGCGAGGGCCCGCGCCCGACCCTGGCCGACGCCCTGGTGGGAGCCGGCTTCGAGCGCGAGCGGGCCGGCGCGCTGGAGCGCGCGCTGGGTCCCGACGACGTGCTGCTGATCGTGCCCGCGGACGCGCCCGCGGCGGCGCTGGGGGCGCTGGTGCGGCACCGGGCCGACCTCGGCACGGGGGTGCTGCAGTACGTGATCCCGCTGCGGGCCGAGCGGCTGGAGGTCGGCAAGCACGCCGTGGTCGAGAACGAGGTCGTGGTGCGGACCGACGTCATCTCCGAGGTGCGCACCTTCGAGGTCGCGCTCGAGCGCGAGGAGTTCGTGATCGAGCGCCGCCGCTTCGGGGCCGACGGGCGCCCGGGCGAGCTGGAGGTGACCCGCATTCCGCTCCGCCACGAGGAGGTGGTGGTCACCAAGCGGACCGTGGTGACCGAGGAGATCGACGTGCGCAAGGAGCGCTTCGTCGAGGTCGAGCGGGTCGGCGGGACGGTCCGCCACGAGGAGCTGCGGATCGAGGCCGATCCCGGCGCGCGGGTGCGCTTGGGCGAGGGCCTCTCAGATCCGAGCCGGGTGCCAGATCGTCTTGAGCTCGGTGAAGGCCAGCACCCGCTCTAGGTCGTCGTAGCGCGGGGCGAACCACTCCTCGCGGGCCGGGGCGGGCTCGAAGCGGGTCCGCTTGACGTTCTCGGCCGCCAGCTCGCCCAGCTTGCGCTCGTCCGCCGCGGCCAGGCCGAAGGCGCCCAGGGCGTTGACGTCCATGTGGCCGGCCAGCACCGGGGCCAGCTCGGCCCGCAGCCCGGTCAGCACGTTGCAGACTCCGCCCGGCAGGTCGCTGGTGGCCAGGCACTCGGCGAACACGATCGCCGTGCGCGGGTCGCGCTCGGAGGCCACGACGACGGCCGCGTTGCCGCTGACCAGCACCGGCAGGACGGCCGTCACCAGCCCCAGCAAGGCCGGCTCGTCCGGCGCCAGCAGGGCCACCACGCCGGTCGGCTCGGGGGTGGAGAAGTTGAAGTGCGGGCCGCCGACCGGGTTGCGGGTCGAGGCCAGGGCCAGGTACTTGTCGCACCAGCCGGCGTACCAGACGGTCCGGTCGATCGCCGCCGCGACCTCCCGCCGGGCCGCGGCTTCGTCGGCCGTGCCGCCGGCGGCGAGCTGGGCGGCCAGCTCGGCGGCCCGGCCCTCCATCATCTCGGCCAGGCGGTAGAGGATCTGGCCGCGCAGGGCCGGGGTCTGGTCGGCCCACTTGGGGTGGGCGGCGCGGGCCGCCACGACCGCGTCGCGGACGTCCTTGCGCGAGGCCCGGGCGACGTTGTCCCCGCCGACCTGGTCGCTGCGAGCCGACTCGCTGCGCGCGAACGCCCCGTTGATGTAGAGCTTGTACATCTTGCGGATCGCGACGCGCTCGCCGTTGCCGTTCATGCCCGAGGGAGTTCCGGCGCCGCGGCGCGCTTCCTCGCCCGGGGCCGCATCACACCCCCTCGGGCCGCGCCGCCCGGGAGCGGGCCGGGCCGGATAAACCGAGCCCTAGACGGGTACGCTGAGCGCGTGACGACTTCGAACAACACGCAGCCGTTCCTGAGTGACGTTCAGGAATTGCGCCGCCGCGCGCGGGAACAGATCGAAAAGGGCGCGGTCACGCAAGACTACGGCATCGACCCGGAGCAGGCGGTCGACCTGCTGCAGAACGCGCTGGCGACGGAGATCGTCTGCGTGCTGCGCTACACCATGCACTCCGTCGCCGCGACCGGCATCTCGAGCGAAGGTCCCAAGACCGAGTTCGCCGAGCACGCCGACGAGGAGCGCGAGCACATGGGCCTGCTCGCCGAGCGGATCAACCAGCTCGGCGGCACGCCCAACTTCGACCCCCAGGGCCTCGAATCGCGCTCGGCCTCGCAGTACGGCCCCAGCGACCTCGACCTGGTCGGGATGATCAAGGAGAACCTGGTCGCCGAGCGGATCGCGATCGAGCACTACCGTGAGCTGATCCGTTTCTTCGGCGACAAGGACCCCACCACGCGGGTGATGCTGGAAGGCATCCTGGCGACCGAAGAAGAGCACGCCAACGACATGCACGACCTGCTGGTCGCGCACGAAGGCAAGCCGATGCTGCCCAAAGGCTAGGCAAGGGCGAACGACGAGCCGAACGCGCCGCGCGTGGAGCTGATCTGCGTGCGGCACGGCCGCACCGCCTGGAACGCAGACAAGCGCTTCCAGGGCCATACCGACATCCCGCTGGACGACGAGGGCCGCGCGCAAGCGACGGCCCTCGCCGCGTTGCTGCGCGAGGAGCGCATCGACGCCGCGGTCAGCAGCGACTTGAGCCGCGCGGCCGAGACCGCGCGCATCGTGCTCGGCCCGCGCGCGCTGCCGCTGCGGCTCGACCCGGACTGGCGCGAGATGCGCTTCGGCGACTGGGAGGGGCTGACGTGGGAGCGGATCGTGGCCGCGCACCCCGAACTCGACGCCGCCAACGAGACCTCGCCGCGGACCTACACGCCGGCCGGCGGGGAGTCGTTCGACGCGCTGTGCGCGCGCGTGGAGCGGGCCGCCGAGCGGTTCGCGGCCGAGCTGCCCGCCGACGGCGTCGGGCTGGTCGCGACGCACGCCGGACCCCTGCACGCGCTGCTGCGCGTGCTGCTGCGCGACGGCGCGGTGCCCGCGCTCTCGATCCGCTTCCTGACCGCCTCGGTGACCCGCTTCCGGCGTGAGAACGGCGTCTGGGCACTGGCTCGCCTCAATCAGACCGCGGTCGGCTGATGCGCGCGCACCGGCTCGGTGACGACTTCCAGGCGGCACCTCACCGGGCGCGGAACCCGCCCGGATGAGCCTCGCGACCCGCCAGAACCGCCTCAACCTGCCGCTGGGCGACCGCGCTCCCGACGAGATCAACGCGATCGTCGAGATCCCCAGCGGCTCGCGCAACAAGTACGAGTACGACAAGGCGCTCGACATCTTCCGGCTCGATCGCGCGCTGCACTCGCCGATCTTCTATCCGGGCGACTACGGGTTCTTGCCGCGCACGCTGGCGCTCGACGACGACCCGCTCGACGTGCTGATCCTCGTCTCGGAGCCGACCTTCAGCGGGTGCCTGGTCTCGGTGCGCCCGATCGGGCTGCTCAAGATGGTCGACGGCGAAAAAGAGGACGACAAGGTCCTCGCGGTCCCGGTCGGCGAGCCCGACTATGCCGACGTCTACAACCACACCCAGATCTTCCCGCACCAGCTGCGCAAGATCCAGCACTTCTTCGAGACCTACAAGCTGCTCGAGGGCAAGCAGACCCGGGTCGAAGGCTGGGACAACGCCGCCGCGGCGCGGCGCATCATCACCGAATCGGCGCAGCGCTTCGAGCAGCTCCCGAAGTGACCGGGGCCAGCGTGCTCGGGTACGGCGACGGTTCGCCGGCGATTGCGGCGGCGAAGATCTCGGCGCTGTCGACCAGGCGCGGGCCGGGGCGGTTGACGTAGGCGTTGCCGTCCATGGCGTAGGCGCGGCCTTCGCGC
>JASLGJ010000430.1 GCA_030150085.1 Candidatus Elarobacter sp.
AGCGCGTCCCAGCGCGCGTTGTCGGCCGCGAAGACCCGCGCGGCCGCCGAGGCGCGCGGGAGGCCGCGCCCGGCCAGCCCGCCCGACAGCCTGGCCGCGACGGCGTCGGCGCGGCCCATCGTCTGGGCCAGCGTACCGAGGTACGAGGCGTCGCCGGTGGCGGCGAAGTTGCGCAGATCGGTCTCGTCGTCGAGCTGCAGCCGCAGCGCCAAGCGCACCCTGCCCTCGGCCGACCGGAGGTCGAGGCTGCGGTCCATCGTCGTGAAGATGAGGTTTCGCACGGAGACGGCGCCGACCAGCAGCACCAGCACGACGAGCGCCACCGCGGCCGGCGTCAGGAGGCGCGGGAGCCGGGTCCCCGGCGGAGGGACAGCCGGGAAGCGACGGCCTGCGACGGACATCATGCCTTGGAACCTAGCATGCCTGTCTGGGTAGACTCTCCGCTACCCCTACATTCCCGCGTCGATGCTGACGCCGCCGTCGATCAGGAGGGTCTGGCCGGTGACGTAGGCGCTCGCGCGCGAGGCCAGGAACACCGCCGCGCCGGCCACGTCGTCGGGCTCGGCCAGGCGGCGCAGCGCGGTGCGGCGGACGGTGGCCTCGGCGATCTCCGGGTTGTCCCACAGCGCCCGGGCGAAGTCGGTCTTCACGATCCCGGGCGCGAGCGCGTTGACCCGGATGCCGCGCGGGCCCCACTCCACCGCCAGGCTGCGGGCCAGGCCGATCAGCGCGGTCTTGGAGACCGCGTAGGCCCCGATCACGCCCGTGCCGCTCACCCCGACGATGCTGCTCAGGAACATCGCGCTGCCCCCGCCGCGCGCGGCCATGTGCGGGAAGGTCAGGTTCGCCAGCCACAGCGCGCTGCGCACGTTGCTGTTCATGATGCGGTCCCAGGCCTCGTCGCCGATCCCGCTCAGCGGGCCGTAGTAGGGATTCACCGCGGCGTTGCAGACCAGCAGGTCGACCCCGCCCCACGCCGCCACGGTGCGCTCGACCAGATTCTGCAGCTGCTCCTTCTTGCCGACGTGCGCGGCGACCGCGAGCGCCTCGCCGCCCGCCGCGGCGATCTCCGCGGCGACCGCGGCGCAGGCCTCGGCGTCGCGGCTGGAGATCACCACCCGCGCCCCGCGCTGCGCGAAGCGCTCGGCGATCGCGCGCCCGATCCCGCGCGTCGAGCCGGTCACGATCGCGACCTTGCCGCTCAGGTCGAACAGGTCGTCGCTCTTGCCGTCCGCCCCGCTCACAGCGCGCTGCCCTCGGTCAGCGCGAGGCCGCGCCGGAGCAGCGCGTTGACGACCGTGCCGAAGTCGCGGAAGCGCTCGTCGTGCGTTTGCCCGCGCACGTAGCGGACGTAGATCTGCTGCAGGATCACCGCGTAGCGGAAGACGTTGAACTGCACGTACCAGGTCAGCTCGCTCAGGTCCGCGCCGGACTGCTGCGCGTAACGCTCCGCGACCTCGCGCCGGGTGGGGAAGCCGGCGTACCAGGTCGGCATGCGGCGGCCCATGCTCTCGCCCTCCTCACCCGCTTCCGACCACAGCGCGAGCAGCTGGCCCAAGTCCATCAGCGGGTCGCCCTGGGTGCACATGTCCCAGTCGAGCACCGCCACCGTGCGGGCCGGGTTCGCGGGGTCGAGCAGGGTGTTGTCGAGCTTGTAGTCGTTGTGCACGAGCGCCGTGCGGCGCGAGGCCGGCAGCCGTTCCGCCAGGCGCGCGACGAACGTCTCGCCGCGGTCGACGTCGTCGGTCAGCGCCTTCGCCCAGCGCTCGGTCCAGCCGCGCAGCTGCCGCTCGACGAAGCCCTGCGGCTTGCCCAAGCCGCTCAAGCCCACGCTCGCCGGATCGACCGCGTGCAGCGCGGCCAGGTTGTCGACCAGCGACAGGCCGACCCCGCGCAGCACCTCGGGCCGGCTCGCCCACGGCTCGGGGATGGTCGCGCGAAACGCGAACCCGTGGCGCCGCTCCATCACGAAGAAGTCCGCTCCGATGACCTCGTGGTCGGTGCAGAGCAGGTAGCTGCGCGGGGCCAGCGGGTAGCCCGCGTACAGCGTCGAGAGCACGCGGTGCTCGCGCCGCATGTCGTGCGCGCCGGGCGGCACCGGCCCCAGCGGCGGGCGGCGCAGCACGTACTCGCGCGCGCCGAAGCGCACCAGGTACGTGAGGTTGGCGTGGCCGCCGCCGAACTGCGCGATCTCCAGCGGCCCCTCGGCTTGCGGCAGGTGCGCGCGCAGGTACGGCTCGAGCCGGGCCGTGTCGAGCCGCTCTTCCGCGCGAACGGCGATCGTCTCGGGATCGGACTCGATCATCGGCGGCTGCGCGAGGGGATGTCGCGCAGGTGGGCGGTCTCGTTCGCGCTCACCAGCAGACGCCGCTGCGGGCTGACGCGCACGACCGAGATCGACGCGTTGGCGAGCGGGAAGACGAAGTCGTGCGGGGTGCCGGCGATCGCCCCGATCGCGGCGTTGATCGCGCCCGCGTGCGAGACGACCACGACCCGCCCGCCGGGGTGCTCGGCCGCGATGCGGTCGAAGGCGTCGAGCATGCGCGCCCGCACGGTCTGCGAGGGCTCGGTGCCGGGGATGCTGCTCCACGAGCCGTCGCGCATGGCGATCGTCGCCAGCACGGCGAGCTGCTCGCGCAGGTCGCCCTCGTGCTCGAGCGTGCCCAGCGCGATCTCGCGCAGGTCGGGCTCGGTGAACACCGGCAGACCGATCGGCCCGGCCACCGCCTGCGCCGTCTCGCGCGCGCGCCGGATGGGGCTGGCGTACACCGCCGCCACCTCCAGCCCGGCGAAGCGCTCGGCGACCGCCTCGGCCTGCGCGCGGCCGCGCTCGCTCAAGGGGTGCTCCTCGTAGTTGTCGTACGCCGTGCCGCCGCCCTCGGGCACGGCGTCGCCGTGGCGCACCAGGTGCAGCTCCGCCGCGCCGCGGCGCAGGCTCAGCTCGAGCGCGTCGAGCGGGTCCTGCCGGGTCACCGGCCCGCCTTGCGCAGCTCGCCCTGGGCGATCGAGGCCAGGTGGACTTCGTCCGGCCCGTCGACGATGCGCAGCGTGCGCGCGTTGCCGTAGGCGTGGGCGAGGAAGGTGTCGCCGCTGACGCCCTTGGCGCCGAAGGCCTGGATCGCGCGGTCGATCACCCGCCCGGCCATCTGCGGCGCGGCGACCTTGGCCATCGCGATCGCGTAGCGGGCCGCCTTGTTGCCGACCCGGTCGAGCATCTCCGCCGCGTCGTAGGTGAGCAGGCGGGCCTGGTCGATCTCGATCCGCGAGTGCGCGATCCACTCCATGATGACGCCCTGCTGCGCGAGCGGCTTGCCGAACGCGGTGCGCTCCTTGACCCGCGCGACCATCGTCTCGAGCACCCGCTCGGCCAAGCCGATCGCGCGCAGGCAGTGGTGCAGGCGGCCCGGCCCCAGGCGCCCCTGGCCGATCTCGAAGCCGCGCCCTTCGCCCAGCAGCACGTCCTCGGCCGGCACGCGCACGTTCTCGAACGAAATCTCGCAGTGCCCGTGCGGCGCGTGGTCGTAGCCGAACACGCTCAGCGGGCGCACCACCGTCACCCCCGGCGCGTCGATCGGGATGACGAGCATGGTGTGCCGGCGGTGCTTCTCCGCGCTCGGGTCGGAGCGGCCCAGGAAGATCAGCACCTTGCAGCGCTCGTGCGCCGCGCCGGTGGTCCACCACTTGCGCCCGCTGACGACGTAGTCCGAGCCGTCGCGCCGGATCTCGGCGCTGATGTTGGTCGCGTCGGACGAGGCGACGTCGGGCTCGGTCATCGAGAAGCCCGAGCGGATCTCGGCGTTCAGCAAGGGCTCGAGCCAGCGTTTCTTGTGCGCGTCGCTGCCGTAGCGCTCGAACACCTCCATGTTGCCCGTGTCGGGCGCGCTGCAGTTGAAGACCTCCGGGCCGATGAACGAGCGCCCCATCAGCTCGCACAGCGGCGCGTACTCGCGGTTGCTCAGGCCCGCGCCCAAGTGGCTGGCGGGCAGGAACAGGTTCCACAGCCCCTGCGCGCGCGCTTTGGCCTGCAGCTCGTCCATGACCGGCGGCTGCGCCCAGCGCGAGGAAGCGGCGTGGAGCTGCTCCTCGTACACCCGCTCGCTGGGGTAGACGTGCTCGGCCATGAAGGCGGCCAGCCGTTCGGTCAGGGGCGCGGTCTCGATCATTCGCCCTCATTTCGCGCGAGGACGCCGAATACCGCGCGCTCCATCACCTCGGCCGCGCCGGCGATGCGCGCCTCGTCCAGCGGCGTGCCGTCGACCACCGCCTCGCGGTAGAACCCGTCGAGCATCGCGAACAGCGCGCCCGCGGTGGCCTCGGGGTCGTTGACCGTGGCCAGGCCGCGCGCGCGCAGCGTCTCGAGGTACTCGCTCAGGCGCTTGCTCGCCGCCGCGCGCCGCTCGCGCCGCTCGCGGGCGAACTCCTCGTCGCGCAGCGAGATGGCGTAGTAGGCCCGCAGCAGGGCCGGGTGCTCGGCCGGCGAGCGCAAGACCGCGTCGACCAGGCGCCGGATGCCGGCCCGGGCCTCGGCCGCGCTCGCTTCACCGCCGGCCAGCTCGTCGAGCGCCGGGCCGCGGCTCTCCCGCACCCGCTCCAGCGCGGCCCGCAGCGCGGCGCGCTTGTCGCGGAAGTGGCGGTAGAAGGTGCCGTGCGCCAGACCCGCCTCGCTCGCGACCGCGTCGGCGGTCAGGGCGGCGAAGTCTCGGCTTTCGAGCAGCCGCTCGAGCGCGTCGAGCAGGCGGGCCCGGCCGTCCCCGCGCGGCCGGCGCGCGGGCCGCGCGGCCGGCTCGTCCTCGGCCCGCCCCAGATAGGTCCAGCGGCTGCGGCGCTTGCCGGTCTGCGGGTCGCGGACGCTCTCGACCCGGTAGCGGTAGCTCCGCCCGGCGATGGTCTTGGTGACCTCGTACGCCATTGTGGTAAGATGACTTAATCGTCATGTCCGATTTACCCTGCACGAGACGGCCCGGGGGCGGTCCGTCATGAGCGCGTCCCTGGCCGAACGCCCGCCTGCCGCCGCCCCGCTCACCGCGGCCGAGCGGCGGGCGGAGCGCAAGGCCAACCCGCCCCTGATCATGATCACGCTGACCGTCATGCTGGGGCTGATCATGGCGATCATCGACACCTCGATCGTCAACGTGGCGCTGAGCGACATGGCGGGCAACCTGGGCTCGTCGATCGACGAGATCGGCTGGGTCGCGACCGGCTACATCCTGGCCAACGTGATCGTGATGCCGCTCAACGGCTGGCTGACCGCGCGCTTCGGGCGGCGCAATTTCTACGCCACCTGCCTGGTGATCTTCACGGTCGCATCCTTCCTGTGCGGGACGGCGACGAACGTGTGGATGCTGGTCGCGTACCGCGTGCTGCAGGGCTTCGGCGGCGGCGCGCTGCAGCCGACCGCGCAGGCGATCCTGTTCGAGTCCTACCCGCCCGAGAAGCGGGCCGGCGCGATGGCGATCTTCGGCCTGGGCGCGATGGTCGGCCCCGCGATCGGGCCGACCCTGGGCGGCCTGATCGTCGACAACTACTCCTGGCCGCTGATCTTCTACATCGACATCCCGATCGGGATCGTCGCGTTCCTGATGACGCTGCGCTACATCCGCGACCAGTCCTACGTCAAGCGCGACACCTCGCCGGTCGACTTCGTCGGCCTGGGACTGCTGACCGCGGGCGTGGCCTCGCTGCAGTACGTGCTCGAGCGCGGGCAGCGCGAGGACTGGTTCTCCTCCTCGACCATCGTGGCGCTCAGCGCGGTCGCGCTGGTGACGCTGGTCGCGTTCGTGCTCAAGGAGCTGCGCGACCCGCGCCCGCTGGTCGACCTGACCGCCTTTCGCTCGCGCTCGTTCAGCGCCGGCAACGTGCTGGGCATCGTGACCGGCTTCGGGCTGTACGGCACGGCCCTGATCCTGCCGCTGTTCTTCCAGAACGTGCTCGGCTTCAGCGCCACCCAGACCGGCATGGCGCTGCTCCCGGGCGCGATCGCGACCGCGGCCTCGATGCCGCTCGCCTCGCAGCTCATCCGGCGCATCGACGGCCGGCTGGAGATCGCCTTCGGGCTGGTGATCTTCGCCGCGTCGGCCTGGTGGATGGGCGGGCTCAACCAGAACGCCGGCTACTGGGACGTGTTCTGGCCGCGCGCCCTGCAGGGCTTCGCGCTGGGCTTCATGTTCGTGCCGCTCTCGACGTTCACGCTGGGCGACATCGCGCGCGAGAAGATGGCCAACGCGACGGGCCTCTACACCCTGCTGCGCCAGCTCGGCGGGTCGCTCGGGATCGCGATCCTGCAGCTCCTGCAGACGCGCTACCAGGACACCGCCTACGCCGCGCTGGCCGCCGGCGTCACCCCGTCCAACCCCAGCATCGGCACCTACCTGCGCGACCTGCACGGCAGCGCGCTGGCGCTCTACCAGATGGTGGTGGTCAACGCGATCGTGATCTCGTACGACGAGGTGCTGCGCCTGTGCGGGATCGTGTTCGTGCTCTCGATCCCGCTGGTGCTGCTGCTCAAGCGCCGCCGCAACGATCCCGCCGAAGGCCCGGCCCGCGGAGCCGCCCTGGCGGAGTGAGCCGCCGGGCCCCGCCGACGGAGTGCGCCGGGCTCCGCCGGGCGAAGAGCGGACGATGCGCTTCCTCGCCGCCCCGCTCGCCGCGCTGGCGCTCCTGGCCGCCGCCCCCGCTCCTGCGGCCGCCCCCGACTTCGCCTACGAGCCCGCCCGCTGCGTGCTGCCCAACGGCGTGGTCGTCGCCCCCGAGCACACCCCGCGGCTCGCGCCGGGCGTGCTGTGGGTGCACTGGCTGGGCGAGCCGGCGACCACCAACCACACCGAGTTCCTGGACGACGCGCGGGCGCTGGCGGTGCACGGGGTGGTGTCGCTGCTGGTCGACATGCCGTGGTCGCAGCCGAAATGGTTCGAGGCGGTGCGCAAGCCCGAGACGGACTACGCCGACGTCGTCGCGCAGGTCGTCAGCCTGCGCCGCGCGCTGGACTGCCTGAGCACGATGCCCGGGGTCGACCCCGCCCGGATCGCGTACGTCGGGCACGACTTCGGCGCGATGGACGGCGCGCTGCTGCTCGCCGCCGACGCGCGCCCGCGCTACGCCGTGCTGATGGCGCCGACGCTCTCGTTCTGGGAGTGGGACCTGCTGGGCGCGCAGCCCGCCGATCCCGCCGCGTACGTCGCGCAGATGAGCGCCTTCGACCTCCCGCGCTGGCTGCCGCGCGGCCACCAGCGCGCCACGCTGCTCCAGTTCGCGAACAACGACGCCTACGTCTCGCAAGCGACCGCGCTCGCGTTCCGCAACGCGGTTCCCGACCTCGACCGCACGCTCAAGCGCTACGACACCGACCACTCCCTGTCCGACCCGCAAGCCACGACCGACCGCCGCGATTGGCTGATCGCGCACCTGCGCGTCTGAGGCCGGCTCGTCCGGCTGTGACCGTGCCTTATTCTGGTGAGACCTCGGTCTGTGACGCCGGCCGTGTGGTATCGGCATAGCGAAGATACGCCGTCAGCGCGACCAAAGCGGCCGCGAACGCGATCGCGCTAAGAAGGGGGCTCGCACCGTAACCGATCGTCACGGGCAGAACGGCCAGAGCCGCACCGAGCGCCAGGTCGGCAGCGGTGGGACGAGGATGGCCGAGCGCCCGGCGGCATTGAACGAGAACGATCTCTCCGACCCAAAGACCCCAGATGCCCAGGGCGCCGTCCGAGATGCCGATCTTGCCCGTTACCCGCGCGGCGAGCGCCAGCGCCGCGAGCAGGACGAGGGCGAAAACCGTTCCGATGTGCTTTTGCTTCATCAGCAAGGAGAGCCGCGCTGCGCCTGTGCCCAGCCCATGAGCGCATACCCTCCGGCGTAGCCCAAGCGGTACGACCACGGCCCCGCCTCGGGAAAGAAAAACTCCGCCAGCGCACCGGCACCGAAACCGGCTACGACCATGGCTGCTCCGCAAACGCCCTTGGAAAGCTTGTAAGCCGAGCGCATGGACGCCGCTTGCGCGACGGTGACGGTATTGAGCACCTGAAGGGCATCGCCCGTCGTCGTTTGCGTATCCTCCATCACGACCGCGGTGCCGTCCGGGCGGAGGACCGCGAATTGATCGTCCGCCACGTAATCCACAATCGCGGACGTGCCGTCCGAGTAATTGAACTGGGCGTCATAGCCGGGGTCGCCAGCAAATGTTCCGTACGCCGCTGTCGACAAGTCCGTCGACTCCTGCTCTTGCGAGAAGTACGGCTTCATGCTGCTCGTGGTACTGGACACCCACGTATAG
>JASLGJ010000439.1 GCA_030150085.1 Candidatus Elarobacter sp.
CCGCTCCCGCTCGCGCAGCGCCCGCCCTGCGCGCGGGCCCTGGTCGCCGTGCTGGACGACATCGACTCCGCCCGCGCGCACGCCGGCGACCCGTTCGCCTTCCGCATCGTCGAGGCGGCGAGCGCGCCCGACGGGAGCCCGATCCCGGCCGGCAACATCGGCTACGGGGTGGTCGCGATCGCCTCGCACGCCGGGCGCGGCGGGCAGGGCGGCTACCTGGTGCTCGAGACGCGCTTCCTGGCGCCCGCGAACGGTCCGCACGTCCCGGTCGTGATCGACCGCGGCACGGACGCCGCGGCGGTCGCGCTGGGCGGCTCGGCCAACGCCCCGGGCCTGCTCGGCATGATCCCCTTCGTGGGCTACGCGGTGGGCGGCTACGACTCGCTCCACCACGGCAAGGATGCCACGATCCCCAAGGGCACCCGCATCCCGGTCCTGATCGGCGACGGCGCGGCGCTGGGCACCTGCCGCTCCCCGCGCCCGGGCGAAACCGCCCCGCCCGCGCCCCCTGCGCCCGCTCCGACGGGATCGCCGTAGCCGTGCGGATCGTTCGGGCGGGCGCCTGCGTTCACTCGGAGATGCTGAAGGCCGCGGTCCGCCGCTTCGTTCCCGGCGCGCTGGTGCTCGCCCTCGCCCTCCCCGCCGCCGCGAGCGCGGGGACGGCGCACCCGCCGCCGCCCCGCGCGGCGGGCGTGTCGAGCGCGGTCAAGCCGGTCTGCAAGCGCGCCGTCATCGCGCTCGACATGGACGTCGATTCGGCGCGCGTCCACCCCGGCGACCCGTTCACGTTCCGCATCGAGAGCGACACGACCGCCCCGGACGGCAGCCCGATCCCGGCCGGGACGATGGGACACGGCACGGTGCAGGTCGCGCAGCACGCGCAGCGCGGCGGGCGGGGCGGCTACCTGGTGCTCGACGCGCGCTTCCTGGCGCTGGCGAACGGCACGCACGTGCCGGTGACGATCGATCCCGTGCTCGGCACGAACGCGATCGCGACCGGCGGCTCGGGCAACATCCCGGGCGTCGTCAACGCGCTGCCGTTCGTCGGCTACGTCACCGGCCCGTACGGCTTCATCCACCACGGCCACGACGTCACGATCCAGCGCGGCACGCGCCTGGCGGTGGTGATCGGCGACGACGCCGCGCTGGGCACCTGCCGCATTCCCGCCGCGAACGAGCCCGTTCCGCCGCCGGCCTCCGAAGCACCGGCCGCGCAACCGCCGCCGCAAGCACCCGCGCCGCAACCGTCCGCGTCGCCGTAGCGCGCGGACGCGCCGAACGCAACGCGCGCAACCGCCGCGCCGCAGCGCGCGTTGTGCGAACCGGAGGTTTTCGATGGCCAAGAAGAAGAAGGCGCCCGCGCCGCCGATCGCGGGCCGGCTCGGTCCTCCGCCGCAGACGATCCTGCGCGGCGGAACCCACGCCGACAAACGCCGCCCGCCCCGCGCCGAACAGAAGCGCCTCGCGATCCGCGAGGCGCTTTCGTTTGCACGAGAAGGCGCGGGCTACTTCACGACGATGGTGCCCTTCATGTTGGGGTGGTAGGCGCAGACGTACGCGTACGTGCCGGGCTTGGCGAAGGCGTGGGCCCAGGTCGCGCGCTGGTCGAGGTTGCCGCTGTCGAACGACTTGTCGGCGGCGGTGACGGTGTGCGGGGTCTGGTCGTCCTGGACGAACAGCACGCTCTGGCCCGCCGCGACGGTGATCGTGTCCGGTACGTAGGCAAAGTTCCGGATGTGCACCACCGGGCGAACCGCCGTCGCGCTCGGAGCGGCCGGGGCTGCGGGGCTCGGCTCGGGGCTGGGGCCGTAGGTCTGGGCCGCGGCCGCGCCGCCCAGCGCGAGTGCGGCGGCCAGCGTGAGAACGAAGGTGCGCATACCCTCTAGAACGCCGCCCGGCGCTCGGCGGTTCTACTCCCCTTCGGACGGTTCCGCGCCTTCGCGCGGGTCCGAAGCCGCGGACCGTTCGGCGCCGCCGGGCTCCAGCGAGCTGGCGAAGGCGTGCACCACCGCCAGCGGGGCGCGCTCGCGCCAGACGGCCCAGCGCTCCAGCTCGGCGCGCGGGTCGTCGGTGGCGCGGTAGACCACCCCGTCCAGCGCCACCGCCCGGGCCGAGGAGGGCACGATCGCGACCCCCAGGCCGGCGGCGACCATCGCGCAGATGGTCGAGATCTCGCTCGCCACCTGGACGATGCGGGGCTCGAAGCCCGCCGCGTGGCACAGCCGCAGGGTCTCCTCGTGGAGCGCGGCGCCGCGCTCGGGCGGGTAGGTGATGAAGCCGTCCTCGCGCAGCGCGCTCAGGTGGACCGGGCTCGCCCCCGCCAGGCGGTGCTCCGCGGGGAGCGCGACGAACAGCGACTCGGTCGCGATCCGGCGCCCGGCGAGCTGCGGGTTCCAGACCGGCCCGCGCACGATCCCGACGTCGATCTCGCCCCGCTCGACGGCCTCGATCTGCTGGCGCGTGCCGAGCTCGCGCAGGCGCAGCTTGACGTTGGGGTAGCGCTGCGAGAAGCCCCGGATCAGGGGCGGCAGGATGGCCAGCGCGGCCGAGTCGATGAAGCCCAGGGTCAGCGTCCCGGCCACCCCGTGGGCGACCGTGCGCACGGTCTCGGCCGCGACGTCGGCCTGGGCCAGCACGCTGCGGGCCTGGGGCAGCAGGGCCTCCCCGGCGTCGGTCAGGCGCGCCCCGCGGCTGGTGCGCTCGAACAGCGGCGCGCCCAATTCGTCCTCGAGCTTGCGGATCTGCTCGGAGAGCGCGGGCTGCGAGACGTGCAGGGCTTCGGCCGCGCGGCTGAAGTTGCGGTGCTGCGCGACCGCGGCGAAGTAGCGAAGATCGCGGAGCTCCATAAGCCTCCCCTCTGATTGCGATAGGCGGGCGGTATTTCCCATCGTCGGCGCGGCGGCGTATCATGGCGGAATGGGGAGGCCGACCCTTCGGGCGGGGCCGAAGTCTCCCCGGATTCCCCCGCCGTCAGATCGCCCCCGGAGATTCGATTGCAAACGCTCGTGAACGTCACCCTGCCCGAGATGGGCGAGTCGGTCAGCGAAGGCTCGATCGTCGAGTGGCGCAAGAAAGTCGGCGACTGGGTCGACGAAGGTGAGACGCTGGTCGACGTGACGACCGACAAGGTCGACGTCGAGGTGCCCTCGATCGCGAGCGGGGTGATCACCGCGCTCCACGGCGAGGAGGGGGCGACCGTCGCGGTCGGGGCGGTCCTGGCCGAGATCGACACCACCGCCGCCAAGCCCGCCGGCGCGGCTGCCGCCCCGGCCCCGGGCGCCTCGGCCGCCGCGAAAGCGGGCGAGCCCGAGCTGGTCACGCCCGCGTCCTACGGCGCCCCCGGCGCCGGGACGCCGCCCGCCGAGCGCGCCGGGACGGGGAACGGCGCGCAAAAGGGCGTTCTCTCGCACCACGCCCGGCGACTGGTCGAGCGGCTGCGCATCGACCCCGCGAAGCTGACCGGCACGGGCCCCGACGGGCTGATCCTGCGCGAGGACGTCGAGGCGGCGATCGCCTCGGGCAAGGTGGCCTTCAGCGGCGGCCTCGGCTCGGCCGCGGCGGCGCCGGCCCCGGTGCAGTACCCCACCCTGGCGGCGCAGACCAAGGTGACCGACCTCAAAGGCTCGGTCGCGACCCTGGCCACCTACATGGAGCAGTCGCTGACCATCCCGGTCGCGACCTCGTTCCGCACCCTGCACGTCGGCACGCTCGAGGCGCGCCGGGCCGAGCTCAACGCCGCCCTCAAGGCCCAGGGCCGGCCCGAGAAGGTCTCGTTCACCCACGTCATCGCCTTCGCGCTGGCCCGCGCGGCGCGCGAGATCCCGGCCATCACGGCCTCGTTCCGGCGCAGCGACGGCAAGCCGCAGAAGGTCGAGGCCGGGATCAACCTCGGCCTGGCGGTCGACGCGCAGAAGAAGGACGGCGCGCGCTTCCTGGTCGTGCCGGTCATCAAGAACGCCGACCAGCTGGACTTCCCGAGCTTCCGCGCGGCCTACGAGGACCTGGTCGCCAAGGCCCGCGACGGCAAGCTCTCGGTCGAGGAGCAGACCGGCGCCACGTTCACCCTGACCAACCCGGGCGGGATCGGCACCGTCGCCTCGGTGCCGCGCCTGATGGTCGGCCAGGGCGCGATCATCGCGGCCGGCGCGATCGCCTACCCGCCCGGCTTCGCCCATGCCCCGCGCGCCACGCTCGAGCAGCTCGGGGTCGAGAAGGTCATGACCCTGACCTCGACCTACGACCACCGCGTCATCCAGGGCGCGCAGTCGGGCGAGTACCTCAAGCGGGTCGACGAGCTGCTGGCCGGCGCCTCGAACTTCTACGAGGACCTGTTCGCCCAGATCGGCGCCAGCGCGTCGGTCCGCCCGAGCGGCACGAACGGCGCGGCGGCCTCGACCGGCGCGGCGGCCTCGACCGGGGTGGCCCACCAGGCGACGCCCGTCACGGCCGAGATCGCCGGCCTGCCGTCGGAGGAGATGCTGCGCGCGATCGCGGCCGGGATGGCGATCGTCTCGGCCTACCGCCGCCACGGCCACCTCGGCGCGACGCTCGACCCGCTCGGCTCGCCGCCGCCCGGCGACCCCTCGCTCGACCCCGCGACCTACAATCTGACCCCGGCGATGATGAACGCCATCCCGGCCTCGGTGCTGCGCGTCAAAGTCCCCGGCAACACGCTGGGCGACGTGCTGCCGCGCCTGCGCGAGACCTACAGCTCGACCATCGCCTACGAGATCGAGCACATCTCGAACACCCAGCAGCGCGAGTGGCTGCGCGAGTACATCGAGAGCGGCCTGCACCGGCGCGAGCTGACGCCGCAGCGCAAGGCCCAGGTGCTCCAGCGCTTGACCAAGGTCGAGACCATGGAGCGCTACTTCCGCAAGCAGTTCATGTCGCAGAAGACCTTCTCGATCGAAGGGCTCGACGTGATGGTGCCGATGCTCGAGGAGCTGATCTCGCTGCTGGCCGAGGACGGCACCAAGACCGTCGTGCTCGGCATGGCGCACCGCGGCCGCCTCTCGACCATCGCCCACGTCGTCAACCGCCCCTACGAGGAGCTGTTGGCCGAGTTCGAGTCGGCCGCGCTGCGCGAGACGATGCCCAACCCCGAGGACTCCGACGCCACCGGCGACGTGAAGTACCACCACGGCGCGCGCGGCGAGTACACGACGCCGGTCGGCACCAAGATCGCGGTCGAGCTGGCCAACAACCCTTCGCACCTCGAGGCCGTCGACGGCGTCGTCGAGGGCATGGCGCGCTGCCTGCAGACCGACCACGCGGTCAACCCGGCCACGCTCAACACCGACCTCGCCGCGCCGATCCTGATCCACGGCGACGCGGCCTTCGCCGCCCAAGGCGTGGTGGCCGAGGTGCTCAACCTCCAGGCCCTGCCGGGCTACGCCACCGGCGGCACGATCCACATCATCTCCAACAACCAGGTCGGCTTCACCACCGATCCCTACGAGGCGCGCTCGACCCGCTACGCCTCCGACCTCGCGAAGGGCTACGACCTGCCGATCGTGCACGTCAACGCCGACGACGTCGAGGCGTGCATCGCCGCGGTCCACCTGGCGATCGACTACCGGCGCAAGTTCGGCCGCGACGTGATCGGCGACCTGATCGGCTACCGCCGCTTCGGCCACAACGAGCAGGACGAGCCGGCCTACACCCAGCCGCGCCAGACCGAGCTGATCAAGACCCACCCGACCGTGCGCGAGCTGTACTCCTCGCAGCTCGTCGCGCAGGGCGTGATCACGGCCGACCAGGCCAAGGAGATGCAGGACGCCGCGACCGCGCACATCGCGCAGGCGCACAAGAACGTCAAGGGCGGCACGCCCGAGCCGAAGCTCGCGACGCAGGCCGCGCTCAACCGCAGCGAGCCCGCCCCGCCGACCGCGGTCGAGCGCGCGCAGCTGCTGCGCTGGAGCGACGCGGTGGTGCGCACCCCCGAGGGCTTCACGCCCAACAAGAAGCTGGTCGCGCAGTTCCAGAAGCGCACCCAGGCGCTCAAGGAGAGCGGCGAGGTCGACTGGGGGCTGGGCGAGGCGCTGGCCTTCGCCTCGCTGATCAGCGAAGGCACGCCGGTCCGGCTCACCGGCCAGGACACCGAGCGCGGCACGTTCTCGCACCGCCACGCCGTCCTGCGCGACACCAAGACGGGCGAGAAGTACGCCCCGCTGCAGCACCTCGACGGGGCCAAGGCCTCGTTCGAGATCTACAACAGCCCGCTGTCGGAGTACGCGTGCCTGGGCTTCGAGTACGGCTACGGCGCGCTGCTCCCCAACGCGCTGGTGCTGTGGGAGGCGCAGTTCGGCGACTTCAACAACGGCGCGCAGATCATCATCGACCAGTTCATCGCCGCGGGCGCGGCCAAGTGGGGCCAGCAGACGCGCCTGACGCTGCTCCTCCCGCACGGCTACGAGGGCGCCGGGCCCGAGCACTCCAGCGCGCGTTTGGAGCGCTTCCTGCAGCTCAGCGCGGAGGGCAACCTGCGCGTCGCCAACCCGTCGACGAGCGCGCAGTACTTCCACCTGCTGCGCGCGCAGGCCAAGGCCCGCCAGGCCAACCCGCTGGTGGTGATGACGCCCAAGTCGCTGCTGCGCAACCGCGCCGCCTACGGCACGCTCGCCGAGCTGGCCGAAGGGCGGTTCCGCGAGGTGATCGACGACCCGCGCTACGCGCAGGACAAGTCGGCGGTGAAGCGCCTCGTGCTGTGCAGCGGCCACATCTACTACGACCTGGTCAACAGCCCGCTCTACGCCGAGGCCGCGCACACCGCGCTGGCGCGGGTCGAGCTGCTGGCCCCGCTGCCCAAGGCCGAGCTGATCGCGCTGATCGCCGGCTATCCCAACCTCGAAGAGATCGCGTGGGCGCAGGAAGAGCCCAAGAACATGGGCGCGCGCGCGCACGTGCGGCGGCGCCTGATGGACGGTCTGCCGGCGCACATCAGCGACGTCGGCTACGTCGGCCGGCCCTACCGCGCCAGCCCCTCGGAAGGCTATCCGGGCGCGCACGCGGTGGAGCAGGAGCGCATCGTGCGCGAGGCGCTCACCGAGCGCTGATACGACGCCGCGGCGGGCGGCGCGCGAGTGTGCGCGCCGTCCGCAGGAGCGCGCCCGCACCCGTGCGCGAAGGACCGGCTTGTCAGATGATCCAACGGCGCTAGTCGGGATTCCGGCTCCGCGGGGTGGCGAGAGGATCATGAAGTGGGTAGCTTCGCCCGTTCGTACGGGCGATGCGTCGGCCGTGGACGTCCGCGGCTTGTATACGATCGTTTGCGAACGCTTCCAAGGTGGATCATGTCTGACGATACGATGACGAGCGGCGCGGTGTCGGCCCTCGAACGGCCGGCGCGCAAGCGAGTCCTTGCGCTCGGCGCCAAGATGGACGAGCGCACGATGTTCGAGAAGGCCGCCGCGCTCGGCATCGACGTGGTCCAGATCCAGAAGCCGCAGCTGGCCGACCCGCTCCAGAAGGGCACGCTCGAAATGCACTTGCTCGACTACGCGGACACCGAGCGCCTGATGCCGCTGGTGCGCGCCATGCACGCCGCGCAGCCGTTCGACGCGCTGGTCTGCGTGACCGAGCCCGGCTTGCCGATCGCGGCCCGGGTCGGGATCGAGCTGGGCCTGCGCTTCACCCGCCCCTCGACCGTGCAGCTGCTGCGCGACAAGTGGGCGATGCGCCAGCTCCTCGCCGCGCACGGCGTGAGCCCGGTGCGCGCCGCGACCGGCACCACCGCGGCCGAGATCGAGGCCTTCCTGCGCGACGTGGCCTCGCCCGCGATCGTCAAGCCGATCGACGGCGGGGGCAGCTTCGGCATCGCCCTGGTGCGCTCGCCCGAGGAGGCCGCGCAGGCGGTGGAGCGGCTGGGCGCGCTGGGCGTGACGTCGTTCATCATCGAGGAGTACCTGAGCGGCCCCGAGATCAGCGTCGAGTCCTTCAGCTTCGCGGGCAAGCACGTGGTGATCGCCTGCACCGACAAGCTGACCACCGGCGAGGACGGCTTCCTCGAGCTGGGCCACGCCGTGCCGGCCCAGCTCGACCCGGCCACCCGGGCCGAGGTCGTCGCGCTCACCACCAAGCTGCTCGACGTGGTCAAGTACACCGACGGCCCGTCGCACACCGAGATCAAGCTGACCCCCCAGGGGCCGCGCATCATCGAGGGCCACGACCGGCTGGGCGGCGACCACATCAACGAGCTGGTCCGGCTGGCCTACGGGGTCGACATGGTCGCGACCGTGTTCGCCTGGGCCTGCGGGCTGATCGAGCCGTTCGAGGCCCCCGCGCCGCTCGGCGGCGCGGCGGTGCGCTTCTTCATCCCGCCCCCCGGCACGCTGCGCGCGGTGCGCGGCCTGGACGAGCTGCGGGCCCGGCCCGACGTGACCGAGCTGGACTGGACGGTGCCGGTCGGCGGCACGCTCCCGCGCATCCGCGACAACGTCACCGGCCGCCCGGGCTACGTGCTGGTGAAGGGCCCCGACGCGCCCAGCGCCGCGGCCGCCGCGGCGCGCTACGCCGCGAGCGTCGAGGTGGTGGTCGACCCGGAGCCCTCGCCGTGAAGCTCTGGCGCAGCGAGACCGGCATCTTCTTTCTGGCGGTGACGCTGCTGGCGCCGATCGCCGGGGTGATGTTCGACCTGACCGGGATCGTGTTCGTCGCGCAGAAGCAGGGCGCGCCCTCGGCGCTGGGCTTCTTCGTGATGCTCACCATGCTGCCGTCGCTGCTGCTGATGCCGTTCGCCGGCGTGCTGATCGACCGCTACGACAAGTACGTCATCGGGGTGTGGGCCAACGCGCTGCGCTTCGTGCTGACGATCGCGCTGGGCTTCGGGGCGCTGGCCGGGCTGCTCAGCCCGCCGCTGTTCTACACCGTCATCACCCTGTACTACGTGCTGTGGTACGTCTCGCAGCCGAACATGGACGGCATCCTCAAGGCGCTGCTGACGCCCGAGGAGTACCTGCACGGCGTCTCGATCACCCAGGCCGCGAGCCAGGGCGGCAACATGGGCGCGGCGCTGCTGGCGGGCGGCATCATCGCCCTGTTCGGCATCCCGGCCTCGTTCTTCGTCGTCGGCGCGCTGATCGTGGTCGGCACGCTGTGCCTGCTGCGCCTGCGC
>JASLGJ010000464.1 GCA_030150085.1 Candidatus Elarobacter sp.
CGGGCGGAGCAGATCGATCCCCAGCACGCGCAGGATCTCGCCCGAGAACGGGTCGCCCGCCACCGCCCCGACCGTCAGCGCGTCCTCGACCGCCGGCTCGGCGGCGTTCACCCCCGGAAGGTCCTGCACGCGCAGGACGGCCCGCTCGTCGAAGCCGCGCCCGACCCCCAGCACCTGCAGGTTGACGTGGTTGGAGATCACGTTCACGCTCGCCGCGAACGAGGCCACCGCGGTCGCGTTGGCGAGGTCGATCGCCAGCCCGATCGCCACCCCGAGTGCCACGGCGACCAGCGTCACCAGCGCCCGCAGGGCGTTGGAGCGGAGCGGACCGAGCACGAGCGCGCGAAAGAGCGAGGTCACGTCCGAGGTTGGACGCCGCGCGGCGTCACGGCCGCCACGCCCCGCGGTGCAGCACGATCCGGTAGCCGTCGGGGTCCTCGACCGTGACGCCGTGCGCGTCCCAGTACGGGTTGTGCGCGCGCACCGGCGCCACGCCCGCGGCCGCGAGGCGCGCCAGCGCCGCGTTCCACGCTTCCTCGCCTTCGAGGTAGAACACCAGCAGGTGCTCGGGCGAGGGCGCCCGCCCGGCGCGCGCGCCGCGCTCGCGGGTGAACTCCAGGTGGTAGGGCAGCGCCGGGTGGCCGAGCAGCACCCCGTCGAAGCCGGCGTGGTCCGCGAACGAGCCGATCAGCGCGAAACCCAGCGCGTCGCGGTAGAACGCGACCAGCGCGGCGAGGTCGTCGCTCGGCCGCGCGACGCGGAAGTGCTGCGCGCCGGTCATCCGACGATGCGCCCGTCCTGCATCCGGACCACCCGGTCGCAGACCGCCGCGGCGTCGAGACTGTGGGTCGCCATCAGGATCGCCTGGCCGCCGTCGGCCAGGCCGCGCAGCAGCGCCAGCACCGTCGCGCCGGTCTGCGAGTCGAGGTTTCCGGTCGGCTCGTCGGCGAGCAGGACCGCCGGGCGGTGGACGATCGCGCGCGCGATCGCGACGCGCTGCATCTGCCCGCCCGAGAGCTGGGCCGGGTAGGCGCGCATCTTCTCTACCAATCCCACGCAGGTCAGCGCGGCGCGCACGCGGGCCTCGATCTCGGCCCGCGGGGCGCGCTGCAGCACCAGCGGCAGGGCCACGTTGTCGCTCACCCGCAGCGCCGGCAGCAGGTTGAAGAACTGGAACACCGCGCCGACCCGGTCGCGCCGCAGGAAGGTCAGCGCGTCGTCGCTCAGCTCGTCGGTCGCCCGCCCGGCGACGCGGACCGTGCCGCGGGTCGGCAGGTCGACGCAGCCGACCAGGTTGAGCAGGGTCGATTTTCCGCACCCGCTCGGCCCGACCAGCGCCACCATCTCGCCCGCGCGCACGTCGAGCGACACGCCGTCGAGCGCGCGCACCTCGTCCTCGCCCGCGCCGTAGGTCTTGACCGCCTCGCGCACGCTGACCGGGAACGCCTGCCCGGTCGCCGGCGCGCTCGCGGCGCTAGGCGCCGAGGGCACGGAAGACCAGCGCGGCGTTGATGCCGCCGAAGCCGGCGGAGTTGGAGAGGACGGTGCGGACTCTGCGCGCGGCGGGCTCTCGGGTGAGCGCGAGCGGGCACTGCGGATCGGCATCGTCCGTATTGACGCTGCGCGGCACGATTCCGTGCTGCAGCGCGAGCAGCGAGAGGGCCGCTTCCCACGCCCCGGTCGCGCCCAGGGCGTGGCCGTGCTGGCCCTTGGTCGCCGTCACCGGCACGCGCGGGGTCCGCTCCCCGAAGACCTGCGCCAGCGCCTGCGCCTCGCAGCGGTCGCCCAGCGGCGTGCCGCTGCCGTGCGCGTTGACCAGGTCGACCTCGGCGGCGGGCAGGTCCGCCTCGGCCAGCGCGCGCGCCATCGCGGCGGCGTTCATCGCCCCGTCGGGCCGCGGGGCCGACATGTGGTAGGCATCGTTGGTCAGCCCGTACCCGGCCACCTCACCGTAGACGCGCGCGCCGCGCGCGCGGGCGTCGTCGAGCCGCTCGAGCAGCAGCATGCCCGCCCCCTCGGCCATCACGAAGCCGTCGCGCCCCGCCGCGAAGGGCCGGCTCGCGCGTTGCGGATCGTCGTTGCGGGTCGACATGGCGCGGATGACCGTGAACGCGCCGTAGATCAGGGGCGAGAGCGGCGCCTCGACCCCGCCCGCCAGCGCCGCCCGCACGTCGCCCCGCGCGATGGCCCGGAAGGCGTCGCCGATCGCGACCGCGCCCGCGGCGCACGAGTTGCCGTTGGCGACGGTCGGCCCGCGCAGCCCGAACTCCATCGCCACGTTGGAGACTGACGCCCCGCCGAAGACCGAGATCGCCAGCAGCGGCTTGACCGCCTCCAGCCCGCGCGTGCGGAAGACGTCGTGCTGCTCGTCGGCGTACGCCAAGCCGCCCAGCGCCGAGCCGACGAACACCCCCACGTCGTCGCTCGCGCCGTCGGGACGGTAGCCGGCATCGTCGAGCGCCAGGCGCGCCGCACCGACCGCGAACTGCGAGAAGCGGTCGGTCCAGCGCAGCCGCTTGGCGCTGACGTGCGCGCCGGGATCGAAGTCGTCGACCTGCGCCGCGATCCGCGAGCGGTACCCGGCGGTCGGAAAGCGGGTGACCTCGCGCACCGCGACGCGCTCCGACAGCACGCCCTCCCAGAACGCGCGGATGCCGACGCCGAGCGGCGCGATGACGCCGATCCCGGTCACCGCCACGCGGTGCGGCGGCTGCGCGCGCGAGCTCACGCGCCTTCCTCGCAGAGCTGCTTGATGCGGGCCAGCGTGCGCGCGGCGACGCGGTGCACGAAGTAGCCGCTCACCACGTGCTTGCCCAGCCACTCGCTCGCGACCGGAAACAGAAAGCTCAGCCGGTGCTCGATGGTGACCCGCGTGCCGCGCGCGCTCGGCTCGAACAGCCACTCGACGTCCATCCCGCGCGTCCAGCCGCGGACGTGCGTGAAGGCGACGTGCGGGCGCGCGGGATCGTTGGTCTGGCGCGCGACCCAGCGGATCGGGAAGACGTCGCACCAGGCCCCCATCGCGACCGTGCGGGTGCGCCCGTCGTCGGCCAGCACGCGCACGTAGCGGTAGTGCGGCAGGATGCGCGGCCAGTTCTCGGTCGCCGCGGCGAGCGCGTACACGCGCGCCGCGGGGGCCGCGACGTCGACGCTGTTGCGGGTGACCGTCACGCCGCCCCTCACGCCAGCAAGCGTCCCAGGACGTCCGGCGCGAACGCGCGCTGGGGCGGGACCGTGCCGGCCAGCGCTTCGAGCAGCGTCGCCCCGGCCGCGGGAAAGCGCGCCAGGCGGGCCGTGACCCGGTGCGCCAGCGGCGGCACGTCGACCAGCAGCTTGACGGCCGCGCAGAGCCGGCGCCGCCAGGCGAAGTCGGCCGCCCGCGCCCGCGCGTAGGCGCCGTACCCGTCGGCGAGGATCGCTTCGGCCGCGCGCTCCGCGCCGGTCAGGGCCAGGAACACGCCTTGCCCGGTGAACGTCTCGAGGAAGCCCGCCGCGCCGCCGACCAGGAGCGCGCCGGGCGCGACCGGGGCGCGCACCGCGTGC
>JASLGJ010000536.1 GCA_030150085.1 Candidatus Elarobacter sp.
GCGGCGGCGACCGCGCCCGCGGCGGCGCCCGTTCCGCTCACCCCCGAGCAGATCGGCGCGGTGATGACGGTCTTCATCATCAGCGGCATCGTCTACGCGGTGCTCGGCGGCCTGGCGGCCTCGCTGCTCAAGAACCCGCCCGCGGGCTACAGCGTCGCCGGCGCGACCGCCGCCGCCAAGGCCTCGGACGCGCACTCGTTCACTCCCGCCCAGGCCATCCGCACGCCGCAGATGTGGCTGCTCTGGCTGATGCTGTTCCTCAACGTCACGGCCGGGATTCTGGTCGTCTCCAACGCGGTCCCGATCATCCGCGAGCTGATCTCCTACAACATCAGCGACCCGGCGACGATCAAGTCGCTGGCCGGCGCGGCGATCTCGGCCTACGCGTTCGTCGCGGTGTTCAACGGGCTGGGGCGCTTCTTCTGGGGCGCGGTCTCCGACCGGCTGGGGCGCAACAACGCCTACGCGCTGATCTACGCGGCGCAGGTCGTGGTGTTCTTCCTGCTCTCGGGCCTGCACGCGATCCCGCTGGTGCTGATCGCCTTCGCGATCATCCTGGCCTGCTACGGCGGCGGCTTCGCGGTCATGCCGTCGTTCAACGCCGACTACTTCGGCACCAAGTACCTGGGCCAGAACTACGGCACGATCCTGACCGCCTGGGGCTTGGGCGGGCTGGTCGGGCCGTTCATCGTCGGCGTGGTCAAGGACAAGACCGGCTCGTACCACGGCGCGCTCATGCCGATGGCGATCATGCTGCTGATCGCGATCGTGCTGCCCTTCATCACCAAGAAGCCCGTGCCGCCGGTCGAGGCGGGCAGCGCGCAGGTCGCGACCGCGACCTGAGCCGGTTCCGCCGGGTGTGTCAGACGGGGTGCCGCGCGCTGCGGCGCCCCGTTCGTGTGTTCCGGGTGCGGCGGAAGGTACGCGCTGCGTGTACTATGTCTAGGACCATGATCGCGCCCGCTCCCGACGCAACGACCGCCGGCACCGTTCCGGCCCAAGACGTGCTGCTGCACTACACCGTCCGCGGCCGCGGCGCTCCGGTGCTGCTGCTGGCCGGCGGCCCCGGCATGTCGGGCGACTACATGCTGCCCATCGCCGAGCGGCTGGAGGACTACCAGACCATCGTGCTCGACCAGCGCGGCACCGGGCGCTCCACCATGGAGCGGCTCGAGCCGGCCACGATGACCCTGGCCCTGGCGGTGGACGACGTCGAGCGGCTGCGGGCGCACCTGGGCCTGGAGAGCTGGACCGTGATCGGGCACTCCTGGGGCGGGGTGCTGGCGATGGCCTACGCGGCCCGCCATCCCGAGCGCGTGACGGCGCTGGTGCTGACCGGCTCGGGCGGGCCGATGACGGACTACTTCGGCTACCTGCCGGCCAACGTCCAGTCCCGCCTGACCACCGACGAGGAGCGCCGGATGGCCTACTGGTCGAGCCCGGAGCGGATCGCGGCCGACCCGCAGCTGGCCGGCTACGAGCACTTCCGGGCGATGGCCCGCTCCTACGTCTGCTTGGAGAAGAACGTCGAGCTGGTGCTGGGCGCGGTCGCGCCGGAGCACTTCAACCACCGCACCACGACGCTGATGCAGCTCGACCTGGTCAATACCGACTACGACCTGCGCCGCGCGCTGGCCGGGCTGAACGCGCCGGTGCTGGTCGTCCAGGGCCGCCAGGACATCGTCGGCGAGACGACCGCCTATGCCATCCGCGACGCGTTTCCCGATGCGAAGCTGGAGTGGATCGAGCGCTGCGGGCACTTCTGCTGGATCGAGCGCCCGCAGCAGTTCTTCCGCTCCGTGCGCGGCTTTCTCGAGCGCGCCGGCAAGGGCTGAGCCCGTCCGGCCGGGCCCAACCGTGACGCTCGGCACTGGCCCCCCAGGCGGGGCCACGGCATACTTCCGGGGGAGAAGACACAGGGTGTAGGCGCCGTGTTCAGCGGCGTCTCCCGGGGCGGGTTTCGCATCGTGAATCTGACACTCGGCGCATTTTGTATCCGAGAAGAAGAATCCGGCAGGGTGTGGGCGAAACCGGGTCGGGTAGCAACCGTCACCGCAAACGCGACGACGGAGGGTGTTTATCGAGAGACCGGTAGTCGTCGACCTCGGGAGTCGAACGTCTGTGCCGTCGTGCCATCGCCTGGGCACCGCGGATCGGCGCGCGCTCGCGGGGCGGTCCGGGCGATCCGTCGCCGCGGCCGCACGCACCGAAGAAGACTTCGCCGTCCCTCCAAGGGTCTGAGGCATGAAACGACTCCGGTGCCGGCACGGTACGTGCAGGCACCGCGGGAAGGTCGGCTCCTCCGCAGACCGCACTCATCGAACGGTCCAGTCCGCGTTCATCCACACCTTATCGGAGAAGTGAGCGATCTATGAGCGTCAACACTGACAGCACGACACAACAGGCGATCACCGAGATCTGGGAAGACGTTCTGCAGCAGAAAGGGATCGGTCTGACGGACGATTTCTTCGACCTTGGCGGGACGTCGCTGGATTTGATCCGCGTCTTCGGGCGCGTGAACGAAACGTTCAATCTTTCCCTCGACGGCAGCGTGCTGGGCGACGAAGCGACGATCGCTCAGTTGGCCGCTACGGTCGACGCGGAACTGCGCAAGACCTAATCCTCAATCGCTTGGAGAAGACGATGGACACCATTCAGACGACTCCGAAACTACAGTTTTCCTTCAGCCCCGAGGAGCTGGCGCAGTTCCACGAGCGCGGCTATGCCGGCCCGTTCAAGCTGTACGAGCCCGACGAGATCAAGGCCACCTGGCGCCGCCAGCGGCTCAAGCTGATGGACCGCAGCAACGCCGCATACCAGATGGACTCGATGTCGGGCAACACCAACATCGCCAACTACGACCGCCACCTCGACAACGATTTCCTGGCCGAGCACATCGGCCGCCCGGAGATCGTGCACCGCGTGGTCAGCATCCTGGGACCCGACGTGCTGCAGTGGCGCAGCGAGTTCTTCTCGAAGGTCTCCGGCGAGGAAGGCACCGACTGGCACCAGGCCGACACCTTTGCGATGGCCTCGGGCAGGCCGCAGCTCGAGTGGCCGTCGCACGTGCAGGACGCCGTGCGCGGCGGCCCGTTCGGCGGCGCCATCACGGTCTGGACCGCGTTCACCGAGGCCGACGAGACGATGGGCTCGATGCAGTTCATGCCCGGCACGCACAAGTCGATGTTCTACGACGAGACGGGCGGGATGCAGTACGATCCCAATCGCATCAACGCCCTGATCAAGGACGGCGTCAAGCGCGGCTTCTGGGGCTACGACTACCGCTCGCTGCAGAAGGACCCGAACTGGGCGCCCGACGAGTCGCAGGCCGTCACCGTCCCCTGTCGCGCGGGCGAGTTCATCATCTTCTGGTCGACGCTGATGCACGCGTCGCTCCCGCACGCCGGGCTGACGAAGGAGTCCCGCATCGCGTTCGCGTCGCGCTACATCCCTTCGTCGGTCAAGGTCTATCCCGACACCCAGGACCTCGAGGAATACGGCGGCAAGGTGACCCTCGACCGGTACGGCGCGGTGCTCGTCGCCGGCAAGGCCGATCCGGCCGCCGGCAACAAGATCGCGACGCACACGCTCACGGGCAAGCCGTTTGCCCACTATGACACCTAGCTCGCGCTGACACGACACCGGCTCGCGGTCGAACACGCGAGAGAGCTCCGGCTCCTCCGGCACGGAGGAGGGCGGAGCTCTCGCTGCGCGAGCCACGCCGCGTCACGAGGCGTCATCGTGGCACCAATGGCCTCCGCGGCGCGCGCCAGCACGCCGGGAGCACCCCTTAACCTTTCGAAGGAAAGTCAAACCGAATGCAACAGGTCGAGAACGAGCTGTACACCCTGGACGACGAGAACCTCAAGGTGCTGCGCGAGTCCGCACCGCTGATGGACAAGTGGTCCAAGACGGAGTGCCGCCCCAAGGACGTCGGCGGGATGGAAGAATGGGCCAAGACCCACAAGGGTGACCTGCAGGTCGAGTCGTGCGACTGGTACCACGGCACCTGGCAGTACCTGCGCCTGCTCAACATGGTGGCGACGCCGCCCTGGTATCCCTTCTACAACGAGAAGCTCAGCGCGATTCTGCGCGCCAAGCCCAACGCCAACGTGCTGATCTCCGCCGCCGCGGACCACGGCATGTCGGCCACCCTGATCGACGCCATCAAGACGGCCGGCACCAAGCCGACGGTCGCGCTGTACGACATCTGCAACACGCCGCTGCTGATCACCAAGTGGTACGCCGAGAAGCAGGGCATCCAGATCGAGACGGTCCGCGACAACATCATCACCAGCCAGAACATGAAGCTGGGCAGCTACGATCTGATCGTCACCGACGAGTTCCTCACCGTGCTCAAGGCGGAGTACAAGCCCTCCATCCTCAAGCGCTGGAAGGAACTGCTCAAGCCCGGCGGCTCGGTCGTCACCACCGCGATGATCGGCAAGCCCACCGGCCCCGCGGAGCGCGCGTACTACGCCAACCGCGCCCGTCAGCGCCTGGACGAGTTCGCCGACAACTTCGAGGGTCTGGAGATCTCCAAGGAACAGGTCATGGAGCAGTTCCAGTTCTTCGCCGACGTGCACACCCGCCACATGCTCGTCGACGAGAACGAGATCCGCGGCCTGTTCGCCGGGGAAGGCTTCAAGCTCGACTTCTTCGAGATCGTCGAGACGCCGGGCGAGTGCGTGAACCCGACCTGGTCGTGGCAGATCGTCGCCACCCTGCCCGAGAACTAGCGCTCGGGTAGCACCGGCCGCAGCGTAGACAAGGGAGAGCGCACGATGACGGGCTCGGAACGGCAGGCACCGGTGGCGGACGTCCGCCACCGGATGCTGGTGGAGTGGAACGACACCCCCGCGGACTACCCGCGGGAGCGCTGCATCCACCAGCTGTTCGAAGCGCAGGCGCGCCGAGCTCCCGATGCGATCGCCCTCGTCTACGGTGACCGCCGGCTGACCTACCGCGAGCTCGACGAACGGGCGAACGAGCTGGCCCGCTACCTGCAAGGTCTGGGCGTGGGCCCCGACGTGCTGGTCGGGATCTGCATGCACCGCTCGCTCGAGCTGATCGTCGGCATCCTGGGAACCCTGAAAGCCGGGGGCGCGTACGTGCCCCTGGATCCCACCTATCCCAAGAAGCGCCTGGCCGCGATGTTCGAGGACGTCGAGATCCCGGTGCTGCTGACCCAGGAGCGCGTGCTGGCCGGCTTGCCCGAGCACCGCGCCACGGTGGTGTGCCTGGACCGCGACCGCGAGGCGATCGCCGCCGCCCCGGCCCCCGCCAGCCCGCCGCCCCCGGTGACGGTGCGCAACCTGTGCTACGTCATCTTCACCTCCGGCTCGACCGGCAAGCCCAAAGCCGCCGCCGTGTACCACGGCGGGTGGACGAACCTGATGCACTGGTTCGTGACCGAGTTCGGCGTCAACCCCGCCGACCGCACGCTGGTCGTCAGCTCCTTCAGCTTCGACATCACGCAGCGCAGCATCGTCATGCCGCTGATCGCGGGCGCGCAGCTGCACCTCGCGGCGTCCGATTTCTACAACCCGCAGCTGGTCATGCAGACGATCGAGCAGCAGGGCATCACGCTGATGAACTGCTCGCCCAGCATGTTCTACCTGCTGATCGAGAACCCGAACGAGACGACCTACGCCCGCCTGAGCTCGCTGCGCCACCTGTTCCTGGGCGGCGAGGCCATCTCGGCCACCCGCCTGCGCGACTGGGCCGAGTCGGGCGCCTGCCGGACCGAGGTCGTCAACGTCTACGGCGCGGCCGAGGCGACCGACGTCTCGACCTTCTACCGCCTGCACGACTACGCGCGCTACGCCGCGACCTCGGTCCCGATCGGCAAGCCGATCTTCAACTCGCAGGTCTACATCCTCGACGACGACCTGACCCCGGTGGGGTTCGGCGAGTCGGGCGAGATCTGCATCGCCGGCGACGGGGTGGGCGCGGGCTACATCAACGACGCCGCGCTGACGGCCCAGAAGTTCGTCCGCAACCCGTTCGGCGACGACCCCGGCGCGCTGCTCTACCGCACCGGCGACGTGGCGCGCTTCCTGCCCGACTGGGACCTGGAGTTCGTCGGGCGGGTCGACCACCAGGTGAAGCTGCGCGGCTACCGGATCGACCTGGGCGACATCGAGAGCGCGCTGCGCCAGAGCCCGGTCATTCGCGAAGCGGTCGTGCTGCCGCGCCAGGACGCGGCCGGCGACCAGCGCCTGGTGGCCTACGTCTCGCTCAAGGAAGAGAAGACGCCGCAGGAGCTCAACGTGCACCTGCGCTCGTTCCTCAAGGACCGCCTGCCCAAGTACATGCTGCCCAACGACTACGTCACGCTCGAAGCGATGCCGCTCAGCCCCAACGGCAAGATCGACCGCAACGCGCTCAAGGCCCTCGCCTAGCGGCGGCTCGGCCGCAGGCCGAACGCGACGGGTTCAGCGGGACGCTGGACCCACCAGGGCGGGGAACTTCGCGCGCAGCGCGGCCAGCTTGGGCCGGTCGTTGATCAGGATGTAGGGGTCGTAGGGGTTGCGCGCCATGTAGTGCTGGTGGTGCGCCTCGGCCGGGTAGAACGCGCGCAGCGGCACGACCTGGGTCACGATCGGCGCGCCGAAGGCGTGGGCGCTCGTCAGCGCAGCGATCTCGGCCCGCGCGGCGCGCTGCTGCGCCTCGTCGGCGTAGAACACCACCGAGCGGTACTGCGGGCCCTCGTCGGGGCCTTGGCGGTTGAGGGTCGTCGGGTCGTGCGCGACGGTGAAGAACACCTCGAGCAGCTTCTCGTAGGAGACGCGGGCCGGGTCGTAGGTGATCTCGACCGACTCGGCGTGCCCGGTCGTGCCGGACGAGGTCAGGTCGTAGTGCGCGGTCGCGGCGCTGCCGCCCGAGTAGCCGGCGACGACGTTCGTCACCCCCTCGACGTGCTCGAACACGCCCTCCATGCCCCAGAAGCAGCCCCCGGCCAGCACGGCCTTGGCCACGTGCGGCGCGGGCACCGTCCCCGCCGCCGCGGCGGGCAGCGCCGCGCTGCTCGCGCCCAGCGCCAGCGCGCACAGCGCGACCACGCTCCGAACCAGACCGACCGTTCGCGTCATCCTCATACCTCCACTGTCAACGTCCCGGCCAGTCTAGCGGATGCGGGGGCCGCCGCGCTGCAACGCGGCTTACGTTCCCGAGCGCCCGGGACGTGGCCGCAGAAGCGGGAGCGTTAGCGCGAGGCCGCGTCCGCGCGCAAGTAGTCGAGCGTCTGGCGGTCGATGGCGCCGTCGCCGCGGACGCGGTTCTCCAGGTTCTCGACGTGCATGTAGGCCACCAGGGCGGCGCGGACGCGCTCGTCGTAGCCAACGGGGCTGCCACCCAGTGCCGCGTCGTCGCGTGCCGCATCGTTGAGTGCCGCGCGGCCGAGGGCGGCACGGTCCAGCGCGCCGACCCGGACCAGCGCGCGGACGATCTCGTCCCCCAGCGGGCCGTCGACGGGGAGCACGTCGTGCGGCTCGGGCGGAAAGAAGTACAGCGCGTGCAGGTCGAGGATGCGGCGCAGCTCGCCGATCGGGGCGGGGTGGTCGTCGACCCGCAGGTCGACGTAGCGGTCGTTGAAGGCGCCGTAGCCGCCGCCCGGCTTCTCGACGATCAGGGCCGCGCTCTGCTGGCCGCGCTTGTCGCCCCCGGCCTCCTGCGCCGCGGCCAGCGCAGCGACCAGGCGGTACGCGAGCGGCCGCGCGCGGGCCGCTC
>JASLGJ010000564.1 GCA_030150085.1 Candidatus Elarobacter sp.
CGCGCAGCCAGACCGGGCGCGCGAAGGCGAACGCCCAGCCGGCCAGCAGCGCGAGCGCGGGAAGCGCGTCGAGCGCGAGCGCGAGCGCGGCGGCGGTGGCCGCTCCACCCGCCAGCGCGAGCGCCGAGAGCGCGTTCAGGCGCGCCGCGGCCGAGCCGAGCGGGACGAGGTGGGTCCACAGCCAGCCGGCGAGCACGTAGCCGGGAAAGCCGGTCGGGTACGGGATGCCGGCGATCCAGGCAACGGTCTGGAGGTCGCCGGTGTCCCAGAAGCCGACCTCGGTTCGCACCGAGGCGAGCAACACGACGAGCGGCACGGCGAACGCGAGCGCGAGCGCGGGTGTCTCACGAAGGCGGAGGATCAAGCGCGTGCAACTACGCCCGATCATGCAGAGCGGCCTCTCACGACCGCGGGTCGTCGTCGCGGAGTCGTTCGCCGAGAAGGGCTTGGCGGTGCTGCGCGACGCCGGCATCGAGGTGGATTCCCGGGTCGGGCGCCCGCGCGCCGAGCTCGTCGCCGCGCTGGAGGGCGCGGAAGGCTTGATCGTGCGCTCCGAGACGCGGGTCGACCGCGACCTGCTCGCGGCCGGCACGAACCTGACCGTGGTGGCGCGGGCCGGGGTGGGCGTCGACGCGATCGACGTCGACGCCGCGACCGACGCCGGCATCCTGGTCCTCAACACGCCCGGCGCGAACACGATCGCCGCGACCGAGCAGACCTTCGCGCTGATGCTCTCGCTGGCGCGCCACACGCCCACCGCGGTGCGGATGCTGCGCGAGGGCGTCTGGGACCGCAAGCCGCTGGTCGGCAGCGAGCTGTACGGCAAGACGCTGGGCATCGTCGGCCTGGGCCGCATCGGCGGCAACGTCGCCAGCCGCGCCAAGGCCTTCGGGATGACCATCCTCACCCACGACCCCTACATCACCGCCGCGCGCGCCGACGCCTTCGACGCGCGCCTGGTCGACCTCGAGACGCTCCTGCGCGAGAGCGACATCGTCACGCTGCACGTCCCGCTCACCCCGCAGACCCTGGGCCTCATCGACGCCGAGAAGCTGGCCCTGCTGCGCCCGCACGCCTACCTGATCAACTGCGCGCGGGGCGGGGTGATCGTCGAGCGCGACCTGCTCGCCGCGCTCGACGCCGGCACGCTGGCCGGCGCGGCGATCGACGTGGTGGCCGAGGAGCCGCCCCCGCGCGAGGGCACGGGCGCCGCGCTGCACCGCCACCCCAAGGTCTTCGCGACCCCGCACCTGGGCGGCTCGACCCGCGAGGCGCTCGAGCGCATCGCGACCGAGCTGGCCGAGGACGTGGCGCGCGTGCTGCTCGGCGCGCCCGCCAACGCCGCGGTCAACGCGCCGATGCCCAACGGCCCCGAGGCCGAGCGGGTGATGCCGTTCCTGGCCGTCGCGCACCGGCTGGGCCGGTTCTACCCGCAGTACGCGCGGCCCGACCGGCTGCCGTCGATCGCGCTGGTGCTGGGCGGCGCGCTGGCCGACGTGTCGCCCGAACCGCTGGTGCGGGCCTTTCTGAGCGGGCTCCTGCAAGTCACGACCGGCCACCGGGTGAGCGTGGTCAACGCCGAGGCGATCGCGCGCGAGCTGGGGATCGTGGTGGAGGCGCGCGGCGACGCGAGCGCGTCGAGCTACGCCTCGTCGCTGCGCCTGCTCGCCGGCGGCACGTCGATCACGGCCACCTCGCTGGCCGGCTCGCCGCGCATCGTCGAGCTCAACGGCTACGAGATCGACGCCATCCCGGCCGGGGCGATGCTGATGACCCAGCACCGCGACGTGCCCGGCATGATCGGCCGGGTCGGCACGGTGCTGGGCGACGCGGGCGTGAACATCTCGACCATGCAGGTCTCGCGCAACACCGTCGGCGGCGACGCCATCATGGTGCTCGCCGCCGACCGCGCCCCCGGCGACGACACCCTCGCCGCCCTGCGCGCAATCCCCGGCATCGGCTCGGTCCGCTCTCTCTCGCTGTAGCGCACGGCGCTACAGCAGCGGTGCAGCGCCGTGGCGTTTGATCGTCATGGATTGTGGGAACTCCCGCGCCAAGCGCTCGTCGGGGCGTAGCTTTCTGATAGACTGAGGGTGTTCGAGATGAAGCTGGTCACGTCGGACAAGTATTCCTTTTCCACCCATTCGTACGCTGAGACCCTTGGTAACGGCCATAGCCGAATCGGCTTTCTCACG
Organism: Candidatus Elarobacter sp.; assembly: GCA_030150085.1. GTDB lineage: Bacteria > Vulcanimicrobiota > Vulcanimicrobiia > Vulcanimicrobiales > Vulcanimicrobiaceae > Vulcanimicrobium. The sequence goes on from JASLGJ010000564.1 coordinate 2,196, forward strand.
CGCCTAGGCGGCTTCGGGGCTGCGACGGCATTGGCAGGATGCGGGGGTGCCACCGTAACCGGGCTGGCTCCGGCCAGCAAAGCCGGAACGACGCAGGGCCGCCGCCGCGTGCGAAGCGTCACGTTCGGATCGCGCACGATAACGACGCAAACACAGGGTAATCAGGTCAGCTTCATCAGCACCGACATAAACGGAAACAATCCACGGGTCATCGCTACGATGACAGCTGACGGCTCGACCGGACTCGTAACGATCACTTCGTTGAACGAACCGCAGTGGCAGATCGACGCAAACGCGTACTACAACGGCTCGCCCACCTCTTTACAGGGTTTCGGCCATACGGCCTCACCGACGAATTCGACATCATCTGTCGGAAATGCGGCGGTCAGCGGCAACGTCGTTACGTCGGGGACATTGCAATACGACCAAAGCGGTTCGCAAGCGACCGCTGTCGCCAACGGTGCTCGTTCGAGCGCGGGAACGACACCGGTGAGCAGTGGTGGAGGTGCCTGCGGCGGTCACATTTGCAC
>JASLGJ010000001.1 GCA_030150085.1 Candidatus Elarobacter sp.
GTCACGAAGGGCGAGTGGGCGTGGACCAGCTCGATCCCGCGCACCCGGGCCCGGTCGTCGGCGTTGAGGTAGGGCACGCACAGCCGGTAGGCGGTCGCCGTGGGGAGCGGCAGCGAGGGGATGCGGACCACGTCCCGGGCCTCGTCGACGAAGCGCGGGAAGTGCGGCGCGATCGTGGTGACCGCGACCCCCTGGGCGCCCAGGCCGTCGCGCAGCGCGTCGATGCTGGCCACCACGCCGTTCACGATCGGCTTGTAGCACTCGGTGAAGAACCCCACGCGCAGCGACGAAGACACCGGACTGCGGGGGTTCGGCGAGCCCGCCTGCCCACCTCGCGCGTACCCGCAGGACCCTCCTGGGCGCTACGACCCGGGTCTTTGACACGTCCTTGACGGTCGTGCTATCGTGCCTTAGTTCGCCAAGGCCCGACAGGGTCTTGGAGGCATTCGACCGAGCGCCTGGGCCAGCCGGCCTTTGTGCACAGCTCGCCGACTACCGCCACGACGTCGAGTGCGAACCACGATCGCACGGAGCTTATGCTCCGGGCTTGGTGGGTCGCACCCTCCGCCAGAAAGGAGTCGGACGATCCGCAACGATCGACCAACACCTCTCGCGGCGACGGGCATGCTCTCGCTGGGACTCCTCCTTCCGTTCGGTGCCGGTCCGGCCACCGACGGGATCGTCCGATCGCTCACCACGATCGCGGCGCCGGCTCCCGCCAAGCACGTGACCCTCGTCCGCGATGGAATCCAACAGACCCTCGAGACCCGGGCCGCGACCGCCGAAGCCTTTCTGACCGAGAACGGCATCGCTCGCGCCCCCGAAGACGCGCTCAGCGTCGATCCTGCCAGCCCCATCGTCGACGGCGAAACCGTCACGTACCGGGCGGCTCTGCCCGTGACCGTGGTCGTCGACGACCAGCCCCGCACGCTGCGCACCGCCGCGGCGACCGTGGCCGACCTGCTGGCCCAGCAGGGCGTCGTCTGGGACGCCCACGACAGCCTCTCGCCCGGCCCCAAGAGCGCGCTCGCCGCGGGCGCCGTGGTCACCGTCAAGCACGTCAGCGCCTGGACCGAGACGGTCCGCAAGCCCCTCCCCCCGCCCACCGTGAAGCGCTGGGCGGTCAGCCTGCCGCCCGGCAAGACCAGCCTGGTCGACCGCGGCCAGCCGGGCCTGAAAGAGACCTCCTACCTGATCTCGCGCGGGCCCGACCGGCGCGCCGCCCGCCGCACCGAGCTGGCCTCGCGCGTCCTGCGCCCGGCTCGGCCGCGCATCTTGGCCGAGGGCATCGGCGAGTACGCCGCGCTCTCGCACATCGCCGCGCGCGGCATCGACGGCACCTTGAGGCTGGCGACCGCCGCGCTCTCGATGGTCGCGACCGCCTACACCGCGGCCTGCTCGGGCTGCAGCGGGATCACCGCCATCGGCCGGCCGGCCGGCCACGGGATCGTGGCGGTCGACCCCAGCGTCATCCCGCTCGGCACGCGCATGTTCATCCCGGGTTACGGCCACGCCGTGGCCGGCGACACCGGGGGCTCCATCCGCGGGCACCGGATCGACCTGGGCTTCAACAGCAGCGCCGAGGCCAACCAGTTCGGCCGCCGCCCCGTCCACGTCTACCTGCTCAAATAGGTGGATTCGACCCCGTCGAATCCGTCGCGTTCGGGCGCTGCGCGCCCGAGCCGCCCGCCTGACGTGGACGAGGGCGGACCGCAGCGCAGCGAGGACCGCGACGGGTTCGGCGACGGCCGAACCCTCCACCCGCGGGCGCTGCTGGCGGCGCGCGGGATCCGGCCCAAGAAGCGGCTCGGGCAGCACTTCCTCATGGACGGCGGGACGAGCGCCAAGATCGCTCGGCTCGCCGTCGACGCGCCCGGCGACCGGGTGCTGGAGATCGGGCCCGGGACGGGCGCGCTGACCGCGGCCCTGGTTCGCCTGGGGGCCGCGGTGACGGCGTTCGACGTCGACCCCGACATGGTCGCGATCCTGCGCGCTCGCCCCGACCTGGCCGGGGTGGACGTGCGCCAGGCCGACGCCCTGGCCTTCGACTACGCCGGCTGGGCCGGGGCGGGCGAGTGGCGCGCCGCGGGCAACCTGCCCTACAACGTCGGGACCCCGACCCTGGTCGCGCTGGCCGGCCTGGCGCGCCCGCCCGAGCGGATCGTGGCGATGATCCAGAAGGACGTCGCGGACCGCCTGCTGGCCAAGCCCGGCACCGCCCAGTACGGCAGCCTGACGATCGCGCTCGGGCTGACCATGACGGCCGAGCGCGCCCTGACCGTGCCGCCGGGCGCGTTCTACCCCCGCCCCGGGGTGGTCTCGACCGTGGTCGTGCGGCGCCGGCGCGCGCGGCCCGCGGCCGAGGTGCGGGACCGGGCCCGCTTCGAACAGGTCGTGCGCGGCGCGTTCGCGTACCGCCGCAAGACGCTCGCGAACTCCCTGATGCTCGCGCTCGGCCTGCCGCGCGAGCGCATCGCCCAGGCGATCGCCGCCCTCTCCCTGGACCCCGACGCCCGTGGTGAATCCCTCGACATCGCTGCTTTCGCCGCCCTCGCCGACGCCCTCGACGCCTGACGAGTTCGCTTGGGGGCGCTCGCTGCTGTTCGCCCTGCTGCTGGGGCTGGGCTTCGTGGCGGGCCTGCTGCTCGCCGTGGGCGCGCTGCTGGCGACCCGCACCCCGTTCGCCAACCCGGCCCACCCGGTCCTGAACTGGGGCGTGATCGGCGGCCAGGTGCTCTCCTACGTGCCGGTGCTGGCGGTGCTCGGCCTGGGCCTGCCCTGGCTGGCCCGGCGCCCGCTGAGCGCGCTCGGCCTGCGCCCCCCGGGGCCGAACGAGCTGCGCTGGGGGCTGGGCGGCGGAGCGCTGATGCTGGCCGTCGCGCTGGCCGTCGCGGCGCTGCAGGCCGTCGCCCTGCACCTCAAGAGCGAGCAGCTTCCGGTTCAGCTCCTGGCGGGGGCTCGCGACCCGGCCCTGATCGCGGGCTTCGCGCTGCTGGCCTGCGCGCTCGCGCCCCTGGTCGAGGAGTTCGTCTTCCGCGGCTTCGTCTTCAACGCGCTCGCGCGCTACCTGCCGTTCTGGCCCGCCGCGCTGCTGAGCGGGGCCGCCTTCGGCCTGGCCCACTGGGACGCCAGCGCCTTCGCGCCGCTGTGCGCGGGCGGGATCGTGCTGGCCTGGGTCTACCGCCGCAGCGGCGCGCTGATCAGCTCGATCGTCGCGCACGGCACGTTCAACGCGGTGCAAGTGCTGCTCATCGTGTTCGCGCACCAGACCTGAGCGCGGGGCGCGTGCGGAGCGGTCAACGCGCCGGAGCGTTCGGCGTGCCGGACCGAACGGGAACGCCGCCGCACAGCGCAACGCCGTGCGGCCACGCTCCGATGCCGAGCGAGGCGAAGAACGCGCGCGCGTCCTTGCCGTAGGCCGGGCAGTAGCCGGTCTCGCGCGGGTCGTAGCGAGCCAGCACGACGTTGGGGTTCGCCGCCGCGACGACGTAGACGCCCTCGGCGGGCCGGCGCACGACCGCGCGCGCGGTGCCGTCGCGCAGCGCGGCGGCGCGGGCGTAGGCCGCGCGGTCGACGACGAACGGCCAGCGGCCGGGCTTGAGGACGGTGTCGTTGAGCGCGAGCGCGCACAGCGCGGCGCAGACCAGCACCGGCGTCGCGGCGCGCGGGTACTTGGCGACGGCGTAGGCCGTGCCCAGCGCCGCGGCCGCGACGCAGGCCGCCGTCCAGTGCGTGCCGATGCGCGCGATCGGATAGGCCCAGGGCCGCGCCAGCACCAGCTCGGCGACCAGCGGCGCGGCAAGCAGCACGCGCCAGCGCAGCAGCAGCGGCGCGAACGCGAACGGCGCGAGCAGCGCGGCGAGGAAGACCAGCTTGCCGAGCGGGTCGTCGACGTGCAGCGCGTAGCCCGGCAGCGACGGCTCCGCGTGCGCGAGGCGCTCGGCGACGACGAACGCGGCGCCGTTGAGCAGCGCCAGCCCGGCGATGCTCGCGCCGATGCGGCGGTCCCACCACAGCGCGCACGCCACGCCGAACCAGATCAGGAACGGGGCCTGGTCTTCTTTCAAGCCGAGCAGCATTTGGGCCACGAGCAGCGCGGCGAGGAACGCGCGCCGGCGCACCGCGAGCGCGCCCAGCGCGGCGAGCAGCGGGACGAACACGTTCTCCAGGAAGTTGCCGTACGCCAGGCCTTGCGCGCTGGGCGAGAGCAGGTACGCGATGCCGACCGCGCTCGCCCCGCGCCGGTCGGCTCCGCAGGCGCGCGCGAACGCGCACAGCGCGAGCGCCGCGCCCGCGATCGCGAGCACCTGCACGACGAGCAGCGTCTGCGCGTACGGAAAGGCCGCCATCAGCGGCACGAGCGCGAGCAGCACCCACGAGTCGTGCACCTGCAGGTGCGGCCGGTACTCCGCCCCGTTCCACGAGCCGCGCCCGTGCGCTTCGCCGACCAGGAACTGCACGAACGTCCCGGTGTCGGCCCCGTAGCGCAGCGCCCACAGCTTGTTGAGGTCGAGCGCGACGTAGACCAGCGCGAACGCGCACGCCGCGATCACGACGCTGCGCGTCGGGCGGAGGTTCGCCGCCGGGGACGCGCCGCGCACGGCGTTCATCGTGTCGCCGCGGTTGAGCACTACCCGCGTGCCGCGACGGTGTCCGCGACGAGCGCGCGCAGTCGCTCGACGAAGCGCGCGGGGCGGAACGCCTCGGCGTGCGCGCGCAGCGCGGGCGGCTCGTAGCGGGTCGGGTCGAAGGCGCGGATCGCCTCGGCCAGCGACTGCGGCGTGGGCTCGCGGAAGAACGCGCCGGTGGCGTTCTCGGCGATCGTCTCGAGCGCGCCGCCCGCGCCGTAGGCGATCGTCGGCCGGCCCGCCGCCGCCGCCTCCAGCGGCACCAGGCCGAAGTCTTCTTCTCCGGGCAGGATCGCCGCGCGCGCCGCG